>JAVEUY010000205.1:0-5771 GCA_034005315.1 Ignavibacteriaceae bacterium
AAATTCCGGTAACATGAAGACCAAAACAAAACAGGATTTTGAAGTTCAGTCTGCTAATATTAAACAGGAAGCAAAAAGTGATCTTAAATTTAAAGGATTGAATGTTACTACTGAAGCAAGTGCCGAACATAAAATAAAAGGGCTTAATACTACTGTTGAAGCAGGAGTGAATACTCAGGTTAAAGGTTTATTAGTTACAGTTGAAGCATCAGGTATAAATACAATTAAAGGTTCACTTGTTAAAATCAATTAAAAGACTAAAGAAATAATATGAGTTTTGCAGCAAGATTAGGAGATAGTTGCGCGCACGGCGGGGCAATAGTAACCGGTTTTCCAACAGTTCTAATTGGTGGAATGCCCGCGGCAAGAGTTAGTGATATGCATGTTTGTCCAATGGCAACTCCCGCACCTGCGCCGATTCCGCATGTTGGAGGGCCAATAATTCCACCCGGCAGCCCAACAGTATTAATTGGCGGTATGCCCGCAGCACGAATGGGAGATATGGCTATTTGTGTTGGTCCGCCCGATTCTATTGTTATGGGATGTATGACAGTTATGATTGGTACTGCTGGCAGCGGCAGCGGCAGCGGAGGCGGTGCAGGATCGTCCGGAGCAGCATCAGCAGTATCTGCTGCAAGAAAGGCGCTAACCGGTAATGTTGAAGCCACAACAAAAGAAAAACATTGGATCGAATTTGAGTTTGTTGACGCCGCAGGGAATCCTGTCAGCGGACTTCATTATAAATTGAAGGATACAGAATCAAAAGAATCTGAAAGCTATCTGAGAAGCGACGGAAGAGTTACAAGAGATGCACTTTCTGAAGGTGAGAGTACTATAAAAATTCAGAGCTTGTACAATGCAAAATGGTCAAAAGAAATAGCTAAAACAGGTGATACAGTTGAGCTTAGTGTTGAAGCTGATGGTATTGATGATAATGAAAAAGTTCTTTTCCAGATCTGGAAAAGAGATATCTCAGGTCCGGATTCTCTGATTGATAATATTGAAGATAAAATACAGGGAAATAAAGCAAAAGTTGAATGGAAATATGATTCGGTAATGGAATCGAAAGGAACTTCTGAAAAAAATTCTGCTGTCGGGTATTCTGTGCCTGAATATTATTTTAGTGTTCTCTATGGTTCCGGCATTACAACACGTTCCGGATTTTTATATCTTGAAGATTTTTTAGAAATTGAATTAAAAGATGAAAATGGTAATCCGCTTAAAGATGAGGAATATATAATCTATACTTCTAATGGTGAAATCAGAAGCGGAACACTTGATGCAAATGGATTTGCTAAAGAAGAAAAATTACCCGGTGGTATTTGTAATGTCAGATTTCCTAACCTTCCTAAATTTAATGAATAGAAATTATGCCAGAAGAATTAATAATTGATGCACGCAAGACTGATAAGATCGGAAATCTTATAACAGGCAAAAAACATTCAATAAAAGTAAAAAGTAATTTTGAGTTTCATGTTATTGAAATGGAAGATATTAATTTTCATTTCGATAGTGCTGTACTCCTTCCTGATTACGGACCGGATGCTCCAAAACCCGGATCATCAGAACAAAACAGAGTTACAGGTCTGGCAGTTATTTTTGCCTGCTATAAACATGCAGAGAACAAAAACTTTAAGCAAAAAATTCTTATTACTGGGCATACAGATAAAAGCGGTCCAAATCAGTACAATCTAGATTTATCGCAAAGAAGAGCTGAGAATGTTTACTTTATCTTAAAGGGAGAAAGAAGCAAGTGGGTTGATTCTTCTTCGGCAAAAAACCAGGTCAAAGATGTTCAGCAGATACTTAAATGGATATCATTTAATTTTCAATATGATTGCGACCCGGGTGAAAAGACAAACAAAATGAATCCTGAAACAAATTCTGCTATTCTGCGATTTCAAAAAAGATATAACCATGACTTTGTTGATTTGAAAAGACATGAGAGTAAATTTTCGCGGGTATTTACAAAAATTGATGAAGACGGTAGAATGGGAAAGCAAACCTGGGGAGCTTTCTTTGATATGTATGTTTTAGAACTTTTAATTGTAATGGGCATCATAGAAGAAGGATTAACTGAGATACAAACCAGGTTAAGTTTTGTTACGAAAAGTTCCGGCAGCACCGCACCGGTTGTTGGCTGTGGAGAAAACTTTCCCAAGAGCGGCAGTACTTCTGAAAAAGAAAACGCAATGGATAGACGTGTTGAAATTTTATTTTTCGACGAGACTGAAGAACCGGAATTGAAATGCCATCCGGCTAAATTAGTTTGTAACCATAAAGTATGTGATTTGTTTAATACTAAAAGAGTATATAAACCTGTACCTGTTGAGGTGCAACCACTTCCTTTGCCCAGTGGTATTGCTGTAAGGGTTCATCTTTAATTTACTTATAAAGCTCCTGAAGGCGATGATAGGACATTTCCAAAAGGATTTCCTTTTATACTAAAATTTGGTGATGGTACAAGTGAAGATCATTTGATAGAAAAAGATAATGGACAGATATCTCTTCAGGTTTTACGTGAGAAAAAATCATTTACTATAGAATTTAAATTTGGCGAAGTAAATTATATTGTCTCACCTGAAAATGGAAATGATGAACTTGTTCCTGAATCTGACGTAAAAGAAAAAATAAAAAATAAATATAAAGCATTCAGTCTTCCTGTCGGTTTCAATTTAACAAATTCAAAATGGGAATTATCTCCCGAAGTATCCAATTTTGATGATTCAACAAAAGAGTTTAAAAGTCTGGATGATCTTTCTGTTGAAAATATTGGGTCAGAAGCTTCACCAGTTAGTATGATTTTGGACCCTCACTGGCAGTATTATCAGTTCCGGTATTTTGACAGATGGGTTAAAGAAAAGTTAAGTATTCTTCCGGTTGTGCTTGAAGGATTCAGTTCAGCTTCAGATACGCAGCCTTCATCGAGAAGTAATTGGTTTATAGATAATGAAAAGTCTCAATGTCTTCCATGGATTATTCAATCTGTTGCCAAGCCAGATTCAAACTCTTTAATAAGATTCAAAACTGCCGATAATACTTTTATTGAAACAACAGGTAAGCCTGATAATTTTACAAGGAAATTAGTAACCAGTAATCCACTTTCTTCAGCAGATATTGGAATTAATGAAGGTGAGCAGATAAATAAAGATTTTAATAAACCAGATGCTTCACGGCTTGGTTATTACGATTTGCCGATTCTTTGGAAGTCAGCAAAGTATTTTGTAAAGCTTTCAGGAGGTGAGGGAAATCCTCCGGCTAAAGTTGGCAAGTTTGAAGATATTGTAATAGAGGTAACTTCTAAAGATAAACCATTAATAATAAGTCTGGATGATATAGTTTTAACTGATAATAATTTAAATCCTGTCAACTGGATACCGGATAATAATATCAGAAACAGAACTGCAATTTTCTGTAACACATTTTCGCGTTCGGGTCCAAGCAGCAATGATCTATCTTCAGAAGGATTATATAAGCCTGATGGAAGAGCTTTTACAGGTGGAAATACTCCTAACACTTTTACCGGAAATAATTTAGGATTTTTTACGGAGCTTCCTCAGGATGAAAAGACAAGGAACTATATTGCAGATTATCCCGATTGGACACGGCTTGTTATTACTCAAGGAAATTTTTTCGACGTATTTGATAAAAGAACAGTTGAAGGCAAAGGTGATGTTGTTGGAGCAAGAGCAGGTGTAAGAATTAAAGATGTCTTCAGCTCAAACACAACATTTGTTCCTCCTGGAACAAACCGTCCAAGAGTTCCGCAGCCTGTTAAAACAAATTTTTGTCAAGTGCAGCCGCTTTTTGAACAAGACCATGTTATATATAGAAATATTGGCAGATACGATATGGTTAGGTTACGGTGCTGCGATGTTTCTGATGATGGAAAAGTTGAAGATGGAATCTGCGTTTTATATCTCAGATTATTTTTAAATTTTAATTCAGATATTAATCCGGCTTTCAATCCAAATGCAGCTAAGGCAAATTTAACAGGTGCTGCCGCAAGACAGTGGAGAGAAATAGCAATTATGAATCTTGTAAGAAGATGGAATGGACCTGATTCGACAGGAGGAGCTTCATCTGTTACACTTAATCCGGGTCCGGCAGAAATTTTGGGAGAAAGTTCTCAGAATTTTAAAAGCAAAGTAATCTGGTTCTCACAGAATTTACCTTCAAACATTTCACATTTTGAAATAGGAATATTCACTGATACATCATCACCTGGCGGTGTCAGGGCATTTATGCAGGCAAGAAACGGAACCGGTGTGTTAGATACAAGCGATAATGTATCCCAAGCAAGCGGCTGGTTTACTTTTGCTCATGAAGTTGGTCATGGCGGAAGCCTTGTAGATGAATATGTTGAACCAACTGCATTTCCTCAAAACTTACCGGGAGTATGGCTTGATTCTTTTGATTGTAATTCACCGGGTTCTCCATTCGATATTGATGAGCGTTCGATGATGAGAAGCAATAAAGTCGTTCGTGCACGTCATTACTGGCATGTTGGCGAATGGTTCAGAAAGCTTGATAAGCAGGGAACAACTGCACCGGAATATAAAGTTAAACATGGAGCATTTGAATATTTACTTAATCATCATAATGATGAACCAATAAAAAATTATATTGGCTGGCCGCTCAATGATAAGCGTGATCAAACATTGGGCGACCACGGAAAATTTGATGCGTATCTTTATCCGCTTGGTAAAGACGAATACACAAAAAGTGTTCTGCCAAGTGATACTGACGGAATATTAGTGATATTGGTAAAAATGGAATTTGATTTTCATATTAGTGATATAGCTGCTATACATAATTTTCTTAATGATATTAATACGAGGATAAACTCACGTTTCAATTTGAAAAGCGGAAACCGCGGGAAATACGGAGTAAAAGGAAATTTCTCTGGCATTAAATTTAACAAATGTTTACTCCATTTTTCTCCACGATATTTTTCATCACAATATTCGTCAAAAACCCCATTCGATAGCTCAGAACATATTACTGTTAAAATGAGGGATAGTGGGACACCACATTGGGATTCAGGTTTACTTTTTGTTAATAAATATAAACTGCACTTCCCAATTAATTCACCTGCATCCTTTACAAATTTTTTTGGAAATATGATTGGGCTTGAAAGTGGTAAGTTAAATAGTGCGGATAGCTATAAACCGATTGCCAGGAAAGTGCTGCCCGATGCAGAAGTATTCTCTTTCTAAGATTGGTTTCTTTTTTTTATTATTAATTACAGCATTTGCCTGCAACTATCCACAGGATAAATTGAAAGAAAATAAAATGTCTATTCTTTTTTATAGAACTGATTTAACTACACCAATAGAAATTTTACCGGTACCGATAAAAATTGATACTCAGCATCCTGTTTCTGACTTACCTGAAGCTAAACCGGAAAATTATGATGATGGCTATAGTTTACGCTTTCTTAATCCGCAACGAAATTCAAGATTAAAAACGGAGCTCTCTAAGAATATATTTTGGAAGGTTAAATGGAAATCTGCACTTAACCCCTCAGTTCTTCCATGGTTTATATTGATTAATAAAGACAGAATACTTTTACAAAATGAAAATGGTTATGTGCTTTTTGACAATGTAGGAAGAATGATTTCTGAATCTGATTTTTCCAATGGTAATTTATCAATCAATAAAGAAGAAAATATATTCTTTCATAACACAAGTGAAGGATTGATTCAGGTAAGGGATTTAAAAACAGGTGAAGCAAAATCACTTATATATCCTTATTTTGGGAAAGGTTA
>JAVEUY010000206.1:0-5771 GCA_034005315.1 Ignavibacteriaceae bacterium
TGTACTGTCATTAGTTAAACCGGCAAGAGAAATTCTTTCCAGCGAATATCCTTTAATATTGCCCCAGTTTGAGCGGTAAAATAAACTATCAATTATACCATTTCTAAAATCGTATATGATAACTCCATCGTTTGTATTACCAAGGCTGCCAAAATTTGTATAGAAAACTTTTGCAGTAACATCAGGATGCACATTAGTAAAAGAGTTATCTTTAGCAACTATAAAAATTTCATCGGGAGAAATAAAAACATCATCGTTTGTAATAAAACCTTTGGTTGGTGTTGTAAGCACATCGCTTATCATCCAGTTTTTGATGTTTATTGAATCAACGCTTACATTTATCAATTCAATCCATTCAGGTCCATCCATAGGATTATACATTATCTCATTTATCTTTACTATATCCTGTGCATAACCCGGCTGAACAGATTTTTCATAATAGTTGTTTAATATATCTTCATCCTGCTGGTACACAACTCTTACAGCGGTTAAAATCTTTTTTTGCAAATTAGTAATCTTAACAGTTGAAGTAACTGAAACGGAATCTCCGGATATAAGATTTTGCTGAGTTACGGAAGATAAAAGTAAATCAACAACATCATTTGAATCTGAATCAATATAAAACTCAACAGAAAAATTTTGTGCGGTTTGATTACCATTATTTTTAATCTTAGCTGTTAACGAGATATCATCACCGGTTGTTGGAAATCTCGGATTAAATGAAATTCCGGTTACTGATAAATCAAATTCCTTTGGCGTTACACTATTAATTCTGCCGGGAGTGCTTTGTTCAATATCGTAACTGCTTGCCCAATTAAATTGGTTGTTAGAAGAATTTGTTACAGAGATTCTTTCAAGCGAAAATCCGTTAGTTCCACCCCATTGATTTGAATACAAAACAGAATCAATTGTTAGCTCACGTTTGTCTTTTAACACTACACCGTCGCGGTCATTATTAAAAGAAGGCAGAGAAATTTTTAACAGGTTAGACGGAATGATTCTATGATAATTAAATATTGAAGAATCTTTAGTAAGTACAACATATCCTTTCGGTGGAATTATTAAATTGTCTTTAATTGACGCTTTTGCCGGAGTAGTGATTACATCCCAAACAGACCAGTCTATTAAATTTATTTCAACATCAGTATTATTAAAAAGCTCAATCCATTCCGGTTCACCGCCTAAGGGTGCAAACATTATTTCGTTAATAACAACTGCTTGATCTGGAAATCCCGGCTCGATGGTCTTATATTTAAAGTTATTGGTAGTATCCTGATCCTGATTATAAATTGCTTTTACAAAGTATGCTTTTTGATTCTGTAAATCATTTATAAAATAATTGAATTGGTATGTGCCGGAATCATTTTCTGATAAACTGATATTAGAAATTGTTTCAATAAAATAATCTGGTATCGAGTCAAGATCTGAATCTTCATAAAGGTCGATTGAAAAAACTGCATTATTTTTGCCGGTATTTTTAATAAATGCAGATAGATTAATATTTTCTCCGAGCAAAGGATATTTAGGATTATAAATTATATCTGTTACTTCTATATCATAATCCTTTTGTGTTATAGAGTTAATATCTCCCGGTGTTGCTTTACTTATACTAACACAAGCTGCCCAGTTTGACGGATTGTTGCTTATGCTGTCGGCAGATAATCTTTCCAGTGACTTTCCGCCGGTATTTCCTCCCCAGCCTGGCAGATAATAAACTGAATCAATCTTTACACCACGCTCATCTTTAATAACAACGGCATCACCTGTATTGTTAAGAGCAGGAATGTTTGCTTCAATAATTTCTGAAGGCACGCTATAGAAATTTAAGATAGAAGAATCTTTCGTTATAACGATAAATGATTCCGGATTAATAAATTTATCTGTCGTTGTTATTGTTATTACAGAAGCTGCATCAGAAAGTTTCCAGCTTTTTAGATTTATTTGCTGATTAGTTCTGTTATAAAGTTCGATCCATTCGGGTTCGCCGGTTGAAGGTGCATACATAATTTCATTTATAACAATATCATTATAATTATTGCCTGGCGGAAAAACAGTAAACTGCATGATCAACTGGTTATCGCTTATAAATTGATCTTCGGAAAAATTAACTCTTGCAATAATCTGATAATTACCGGCAGAAAGTGAATTAAGAATTGCTGATGCGGTGACAGAATCACCTGGTAATAAGTTTAAATAATCCTGATTGAATATTCTTTCACTTAATTCCGGAATTGAATCTTTGTTTATATCATTAAATAATTCAATAGAATAATTACCTGCTGAAAGAACTCCATTATTTTTTACTTTAGCAATGATTGTAACATTATCTCCACTGATTGGAACAGATGGTGAAAATATCAGAGAATATAAACTCAGATCATAATTTACCGGTGTAACAGAATTAGTAAAGCCGGGCGTTCCGTTTGTTACTAATGAATTAGCCCAATTTGTTTGAAGTGAATCGTGGTTGAGAATTATTTTTTCATCAGAAATTGCGGTTGGATTATTAGCCGAATAAAAATAATAGTCCACAGTATCATTTGCTAAGGTAAGAAGCCATAAAGGACGACTTGTTGTATTAGCCATTCCTGATGAGCCAAAAGAGTTATCGGCTATCTTTAAAATCAGAGCGTCAGAAGGAACCAATCCGCTGTAAATTCCTGAAGCGATATCATAATCATTTTCAAAAATAACCGCAAAAGAATTAGGCGCCAATATGGTTCCGAATCCTGCATCAGTAATCTGATCGGCTGTTGATGTATAATATTTAATCTTATAATAGCTTAGATCAACACTATCTGTTGAACTTAAATTATATATCTCGATGAACTCATTATTACCCGAAGTTGGTGCAAACATTATTTCGGAAAAAATTAACAGCGTATCCGTTTGCGAAAAACTGACTGCAGTTATAATAGTAATTAATAAAATGATTTTATTTAACATTTAGTACCGGAAATAATTAAGCTAATTATTTATTTAGTTCTTGGTTTTAGTTCTTTGGATGCCAGCAATTCAAATAATTTAGTCGGAATAATTTTTAATATTTTTGCACCAATTGCTGTCTGCCAGGGAAATTCGATTATCCGTTTATCTTTTTTTAATCCTTTAATAATAATTCTAACTGCTTTCTCAACATTCATTAAGAACGGCATTTCAAATTCATTCTTATCAGTCATTGCAGTTCTGACAAAACCGGGTTTAACCGTAATTACTTTAACATTATATTTTTTTAATTCTATCCGTAAACTTTCTAAAAAAATTGTAAATGCAGCCTTACTTGAAGCATAGAATCCGCTTTTCGGAAAACCTTTTCCATCTGCCAGGCTGGATACACCGACGATGTAACCATTTTTATTTTTTATAAAATCAGGCAGCAGTTCTTCAATAAAATAAATCGGACCAAGAACATTTGTATTATATGTTATTTCAGCTTTAGAAGAATCAAAATCCAGTACGCCTGATCTGTAAGAAACTCCTGAGTTAAGTATTGCAATATCAATTTTCCCAAAGTCCTCTTTGATTGATGCAATTGTTTTTTGGACTTCATCCTTTAAAGTAACATCACATTTGTAATATTTTATTTCGGATGCCCCGCCAATTTGATTTACTAATGATTTTAAAATATCAGTTCTTCGGGCAATAAGCGCAAGTCTTGCTCCTTCAGATGATAAATCTTTTGCAAGTTGATAACCAATGCCTGATGATGCACCGGTTAACAAAACAACAGAGTTTTTAAAATTCATTTATATCTTTTTGTAATTTTTACAAAGCAAGTAATTGAATTAAGAGATTAAAATCAACTGGATGGTAAAAAAATTTTACAGGGCAATAGTAAAAGTGGGAATTAGAATCAAAAAAACGATTTTTTTTAAAAGAAATTTTAGCCTATATTTTGGCACGCTAATAGCAAAAATTATTCCAATGGCAATAGATAAAATATTCGCAATAAATGACGTTTTAGTAAGGGATGAGATAGTAGAAATTCCCTTTTTTTGTGATTTAAAGAAGTGTAAAGGCGCCTGCTGCACGCTTGATAGTGAGTTTGGTGCCCCGATCAGAAAAGAAGAAGTTGAAGAAATTGAAAAAGTTCTGCCAATAGTTAAGAACTATTTAACGCAAAAAAATATTGACGAAATTGAAGCAAGAGGATTTTATGAGATTAAAGAAGGTGAGATTCTGATAAACAGTATTAATAATAAAGATTGCGTATTCTCTTACCGCGAAAACGGTATTGCAAAATGTGCTATTGAACGTGCATATTTTGACGGCAAAACAGATTACAGAAAACCAATTTCATGTCATCTCTTTCCAATACGTGTATCGGATTTTGGAGGTGATGTATTACGTTATGAAAAATTCAGTGAATGTGCACCCGCACTTGAAAAGGGTAAAGAAGAAAATGTAACAATTGCAGAATTCTGCAAAGATTCTTTAATAAGATTATACGGGGAACAATGGTACAAAAAACTAATGAATTATTCAGGTAAATAAAATGCTTTCACTCAGTCAACGACTTGCTCAAACACAAAAACTTTCTCCACAGCAAATTCAGTATCAGAAATTGTTGCAGCTTAATACTCTGGCTTTGGAACAACGAATAAAAACTGAACTTGAAATGAATCCGGTACTTGAAGAAGAACTGGAAATGAGTCTTGAGCAGGATGATAAAGAAAAAGATACTGATTCAGAAACTGAAACAGAAGATGAATATGCTGATAAAGATAACGAAGAGTTTGCTTTGGAAGATTATATGAATGATGATGATTTTGATCATGAAAGGATAAACAGAAGTCCTGATGAAGAAATATATCAGCCGCTTGCAACACAAAGGGAAACACTAAGTGAATACTTGACAGAACAGCTAAGACTGCTTCGTCTTGATGAAGACCTTTATATTCTTGGGGAAGAAATAATCGGTAATCTGGACGAAGATGGATATTTAAAAAGAGATCTGCCGGAAATTCTTAACGAGCTTGAGTTGTTTGAACACATTAAAATTGAACCGCAAACTGCCGAAGATTTACTTAAACGTATCCAAAAATTTGATCCGATTGGTATTGCAAGCAGAAGTTTACAGGAATGTCTGATCATTCAGTTGAAAGAAAGTAAATCCGATCCTTACAATAAATATCTTGCAATTAAAATGCTTGAAGATCATTATGATGAATTTACCAAAAGGAGATTCGATCTTATTAAGCAAAGAATGAATATGACTGATGTAAGCCTGAAAGATACTGTTGAACTAATACAGACTATGAATCCAAAACCAGGTGAAGGAAATATTTCATCTATGGAAATGAATCAGGTTACTCCTGATTTTGTTGTGGAAAAAGTCGATGAAAACTGGGTGATAACACTTAATGATAAAAGTATGCCTTCAGTAACCATCAGTAAACAATACCTGGAAATGTTTAATTCAAATAGGAGGGCAAAAAGAAATAACAGGGAAAAAGAAACTTATAAGTTTTTACGGGAAAAATTTGAATCAGCAAAATGGTTTATTGCATGCATACAGCAAAGGCGCGAAACTTTAATGAAAATAATGCGTGCTATTCTTGAAAGACAATATATGTTTTTTGAAAAAGGACCAAAGTTTCTTAAGCCTATGATCTATAAGGATATTGCAGAAGAAATTCAGATGGATATTTCAACAATAAGCAGAGTTGTTAATGGTAAGTATGTACAGAGTCCGATGGGAATACACGAATTGAAATATTTCTTCAGTGAAGGGTTATCTACTGATTTCGGCGAAGAAGTTTCTAACAAGC
>JAVEUY010000207.1:0-5766 GCA_034005315.1 Ignavibacteriaceae bacterium
GGGTGTGAAAATGAGAGATGGAAAAACCAGGGAATTCCGGAAACGAATCAGGTACTACTTTAGTTCTGAGTGAACTGGTTGCTTCCTGAAGTTCTGAAATTATCTTTCTTCTTTCGTTACCAAGACTTTTAATAATAGCCGATACTTTTGCCACAACAAGTTTAGGTCCGGCAGTTTTTACTACATAATCAGTAATACCCAAATCATAACCATCAAGTATATCCTCTTCAGTACCTTTTGCAGTTAAAAAAATAAATGGTATATCTTTAAGTACGGGATCATTAAGAATCATTCTGCGGAACTGAAAGCCGTCAGTTTTGGGCATCATAATATCAGAAACAATAACATCGGGTACTTGCTGCCTGATTGATTCCATTGCTTCGTCAACGTTATCAGCGACAACACATTCATATCCGGCTTTTTCAAGATTATATTTAAATAATTTTGACATTGACGGATCGTCATCTACAAATAAAATTTTGGGAGTAGTTTTATCAAATGATTCTTTTAGACTTTGCCTGATTCCATAAGTGCGGTAAATATCAGACCGCCGGATTAATGCCTGAGTTTTAAGTATAAGTTCCTTAACATCAAATGGTTTTGTAATAATATCATCGCCGCCTGCTTCAACAGCTTTTGATTTATCTTCAAGAGTGTTTTTAGCAGTTACAAAAATAAACGGAAGAAACCTGTGATTTTCATTTTCTCTTACTTTCTGACAAAACTCAAAACCATCCATCCCTTCCATAGTTACATCGGAAAGTACAAGATCAATTTTCTCGTTTTTCAGTATCTCAAAAGCCTGATAAGAATTTTCAGCTTCGAAAGGTATAAAATCGTTAAGCTTCAGATGATGAGTAATAAGTTTCCTGATTGTTTTATCATCATCAATAATTAAGATAGAACGTTTCTCAGATAAAGCCATAGATTACCATATTGATGATAAAAAATCATAATTGCTAATTTGTTATTTAAAGCTTTGGACAGCCTCGTCAACGGATTTAAATGATTCAAATACTCTGTACATTCTTGTTAACTCAAACATTGAATGAACAGCAGGCTGAAATCCAACCAGCCTTAAATCTCCGCCCAATCCGGTAAGTTTTTTTAATGATACAACCAGGCTTCCCAGAAAAGTTGAGTCAATAAATTCACAGTTTGATAAATCGACAACAATCTGCTTAAAGCCTCTTTGAATATCATTAACAAGCACTTGTTTAAACTCTTCTGCCTCAACAAGTGTTGCTCTTTTTAGATTTACAGAAATTACAACAACATTATCCTTTTCTTCCCTGTTAAATTGCATTTTGTTTCCCTTTATTCTGTTGATCTGTTTTCTATTTTATATTTATCCATCAGTCTGTAGATTGTTGCTCTGCCTAACTGTAATCTTTTAGCAGCTTCAACAATATTTCCGTTTGTAATACTAAGTGCGTGTCTTATTGCTTCTTCTTTAAGTTTTTCAAAAGGTATAACAGTTTCATCACTAAAAAGCGGACCTGTATATTCAACGCTGCCGGAGCTTTCACCGGTTCTTAAATGTGCCGGTAAATCTTCAACATCTATCAAATCCCTGTCTGTTATGATCATACAACGTTCAATAGTATTTTCCATTTCTCTTACATTTCCGGGCCAGTTATATTCATATATAAGTTTTAAGGCACGTTTGGAAAATCCTTTTACATTCTTTTGCAGTTTAAGACTGAACTTTTGTATAAAGTGTTCTGCAAGTACAAGAATATCCGATTTTCTGAATCTCAGAGGCGGAATTGAAATTGGAAAAGAATTCAACCGGTAATAAAGATCTTCTCTGAACTCTTTATTTTCAACTGCTTTTTTAAGATCACGGTTTGTAGCGGAAATAATTCTTACATCGGTTTTAATTAATTCTGTTCCGCCGACTCTTTCAAATTCTTTTTGCTGAATTACTCTTAACAGTTTGGCTTGCAGAAGCATTTCAAGTTCACCAACTTCATCAAGGAAAATAGTTCCGCCTTTTGCAAGTTCAAACTTACCGAGTTTTCTTTGATGAGCACCGGTAAAGGAGCCTTTTTCATGTCCGAATAATTCACTTTCCAAAAGCTCCCGCGGGATTGATGCACAATTAACCACAACAAATGGTTTATCTTTTCTCTCACCGTTATAATGAATTGCTCTTGCAATAAGTTCTTTACCTGTTCCGCTTTCACCGTATATCAAAACAGTAATATCATTATGTAAAACTTTTGTAACCAATTTGAATACATCCTGCATCTTACCATCAGAAGAGATGATATTATCGAAGCTGTACTCTTTCTTTACATTTTCTTTAAGGTTATGTAATTCACGTGTCAGGTCATAATTTCTTACTGCATTTTTAATTGCAAGTTCCAGCTTTTGCTGATCAATTGGTTTAGTAAAATAATCGAATGCGCCAAACCTTAGCGATTCAACAGCTACTTCGATACTTCCCTGAGCTGACAGCATTATTACCGGCATATTTTCATCAAACTGTTTAATGCGCTTAAGTGTTTCAATGCCATCCATACCGGGAAGCATAATATCCAAAAGTACAGCATCCGGTTTTTTAGACAGGTTTTTCAAAGCATCTTCAGCATTTGCAAAAGTTTCAACCTGATATTTCCATTTATCTTTTGCCCAGTAGCTGAGCAATTTTGAAATGGCTTGTTCATCATCTACAATAAAGATCAATTTTTCCAATTTAATCTTCCTTAAGTTTCTAATCTTTATAGTTCTTTAATAATTTAATCAATATTGTAGTGCCTTTATTAGGTTCACTCTGAATATTGATTAATCCTTTGTGCAAATCTACAATTTGTTTTACAAAAACCAATCCCATCCCTGCCCCGGGTAAATCAGAATCCGGTCTGTTTACCCGATAAAACTTCTGGAATAAATAAGGTAAATCTTTTTCAGGAATACCGACACCCGTATCTGAAATAATTATCTCAACTTCGCGATAAAGGTTATTTAATATTACTTTAATGCGTCCTTTTTTTGATGAGAACTTTATTGCATTTTTCATTAAAGCTTGTAAAGCCTGGCTAAATCTTTCTTCATCAATTTCTGCTATTATTTCTTCCGGCGGCGTTTCAAGCGTAATTATTAATCCTTTTTCTTCAGCAGAGCCTTTTTCGTGAGTGATAACCTCTTTAAGCAACCTGGCAAGATTAACTTTACTTTTATTCAGAATCAGTCTGCCGGATTCCATACGCGAAATATCCAGCACATCATTGATAAGTTTTGCAAGCCGCTTACCTTCATTTAAAATGATAAGATTAAACTCCTGCTTCATTTCTTCCGGCATATTCGGGTCTGATGCAATAGTTTCCGAAAAGCCGACAATAGAAGCAATCGGAGTGCGTAATTCGTGTGATATATTTGAAACAAATTCGCTTTTCATACTATTGAGTTCTTCCAGCATCATTTTCTGGCTTATTGATCTTGTCCGTTCAAGAGTAATCAATCGGTTTGCTTCAGTCAGTTTTGGTTTTAAATTATTTAATTCATTCTCAAGTTTTCTTAAATAAGTAACATTTTTTGCAATGCCTAACAAACCGATAATCTTATCATTTTTCTTTACTGCTCTTATAGAAAACTGATACTTATGTGTGTTTTCATATTTATCAACAATAAAAGATTCAAAGAGAGTGTATTCGTTTTTAATTGCAAGAGATATTGATGAGTTAACCAGTAATTGATTTGAAGGCTCGATTATATCCAGCAGATGTTTGCCAATTAATTCATCCTGATGATATTCAAGTTCAGATGCACCGAAAATATTTACAAAAATAATTTCACCGTTTTCATTAAGAATGAACATCAGATCACGAGAAATATCCACCAGGCTTTCAAATAATTCCTTCCACTCGCCCAGTTTTTCCATTTGTTTATAATCTTTGAGCATTAATGATTTATGTATAGTATTTTCTTTCTGACCTTCAAACATTAAAAACTAATTTTATTGAAAAGTTTTATAGATTATTAGTTGGGAAAATAGCAGGTTTTGAAGTGTAAATCAACGCAGGCTTATAAAGTAAAACCAATATTTATCTAATTATCCGGTGATTGTTTTTGAAGAACTTCAAAATATTTTCTTATCATTTGTTCGTAATCTGTGTTATAACCTTCGCGGACAGCATTGTTCAATTCATCTCTTAATCTGTTTTTTTGAGATTCATTCTTAAGATTTAACTCTGCCGGACTATTTTTTGTAACATTTAATCCGACTTCAGATTTTCTTTCTTTTTCGTAATCTCTTTCGTTAATAGATTTTTGTGCATCCAGTAGTTTTGAAAGGATTCTCTCCTGTTTCTGAATCAGGTCATCAGATAGTCTTTCAGTGTTCATATCAGTAACAACTTCTTTCATCTGGTTAACAATGTTTTCCAGATCAGCAGGAATTTTCTTCGAATCTCCGCTCTGTTTTGCTTCACGATTAAGCTCTTCAAGTGATTTTTGAATTAACTGCTGCTGCTGTGATAATCTTTGTAACTCTCCCTGTTGTTCAGGAGAAAGCTGACCTTGCTGCATTTGCTGTAACATCTGAGTCATATTATTCAGGTCCATTTGCTGACCAGACATTTTTTGAAGCTGCTGCATAAGTGACATCATTCCGCTACCACTGCCTCCCTGCATCATTGATTCAAGAGAGCTTTTCATCATCATTGCTGATTCATTAAGATGCATCATTGCTTCGCCTTGCGAAAAAGTTGCCATATTTCCGTTCCTGTTCTGCATTGACTGCATCGACTGATTCATTTTCTGTTTTGCATTGCCAAGTGCTTTTCCCATTTCGGGTGTGATTGCAAAAGTCTTTTGAGAAAGCTCAGACATTTGCTCAAGCAGCTTACCTAAATTTTTACTTATCTCATTTTGCTTTTGAATATTCTGCTCAAACTGTGATGAGCCGGGATCAAACTGCTGCAGCTTATCCTTCAATTCTTCCTGTTGTTTTGATAACGACAGAATATTATCAAGAATACGCATCATATCTGTAAAAGTCTGCATTTGATTTTCCTGCTGCATCATCTGCTGCATTTGCTGCATACTCTGTTTCATCTGCTGCATATTTTCAGATAACTTCTGCTGTTTCTTCTGAGCTTTCTGCATCTGATTCTGCTTTAAATCATTTGAAGCTTGTTCAGATAATTCTTCATTCTGCTGAGCATCCATTTCCTGCTGAAGTTTTTCCATCTCTTCATTTGGCATATCTTTCAATTCATTCATTTTCTCAGCAAGCTCTTTCATTTTATCCTGCAGCCGCTCAAGTTCTTTGGTTAATTCGTCCTGCTTTTTACTAAGTTCATCAGATTGTTTCTGATTGTTCTGATCATTTTGTTTTGTCTGTTCATTAAGTTCATTCTGCTTTTGTTCGATATTCTCAGTTCGTTTAATCATCTCATCCATCTTTTGTTCAATCTGAATTCTCTTAAGCAGATTCATCGTTCTCTCTATACTTTTCTTAAATCTTTCCTCATCCATTTTCATTTGATTCATAGCATTCTGAGTCTGATTACGGTTCATCTTTTCAAGTGCATCCTGCATTTTCTGCATAGCTTTTTTAAACTCATCACTTGTCATTTCATCCATAAGTTTTTGCAGTTCCATGTATTTTTCAAGTGTTTCCTGAGAAAGCAGATTATTCTGCTGAAGCTCATTCTGCATCTGCTTTAACTGCTCACTTGAGCTTTGCATTTTTTCCTGTAACTTTTCAAACTTATCAAGTACCTGCTCAATTTTTTCTTTTTCTTCCCAGGTTAATTT
>JAVEUY010000208.1:0-5726 GCA_034005315.1 Ignavibacteriaceae bacterium
GTGTTTTAAAAAGTCTGGATATTGCAAAATCACTTGGTGAATATCCTGATATTTTATTTACGGTTACCAATGAGACTTATAAGAAGCTTCCCGAAATACACGAAATTGCTCAACGATATGATTTGGTATTACTTGTAAATCCTGTTTTCTCATATTTTGGTAATCCAGGATTAAGTGAAGAAGCAGTTGATTATGTTGATGAATATTGTGATGGAAAACTTGATGTTTATCTTAATAAAGGCTTTATGAAGCTGAGACGTGATGGTGGAAATGATATAAATAATCCAAGCTGTAAAGCTGTATCAAGAGTTATAGTAATTTCACCCGACAACGAAATCATTTTACCTTGTTATCATTTTGCTAATGATAAAATACCGATTGACAGACCGATTAAAGAAATCCGTCAGTCAGAAAAGTATAAATTCTTTTTAGAGAATGAAGGAAGATTTGATTTTTGTCAGGGCTGTACAGTTAATTGTTATTTTGAACCATCATTTGCTTTCCCGACAAATTTATATGCTATATCCAGTTTAACATCAAAGTTTAAATACAGCTATAATAAACTCATCAAACAAAAAATTAAAAAAATTACTCATACTTCTAAATAATGTTTATACAGTTCAGAAAATTTTTTTTCGTATTATTATTTTTAACTCCGATTCTGTCAGCACAAAATCATTATTGGTTTCCTTCGGATATTAATATTCAGCCTTTTACTGCAAATATGCTTGAGCCAAAAGCAGGATTTCTGATTTCGACGGATAATAACAAGTTAAGATTGGATATTTCTACTTCAAGAGATATTATTCAATGGACTGATAATGATGTTACAATATCAGCAGGCGCCGATGTTTTTACATTTACAAGATTAAGAAGTAATGATGATTTTAAATTTCCTGTTGAAACTATTGATTATCTTTTTGGATTAAACGCCGGCTTTAAAAAACATCCTGATGCTGATAACGAATTTGGATTAAGGTTCAGGTTAAGTCATATCAGCACACATTTAGTTGACGGGCAGTATGATGCTCAAAATCAAAAATGGAGAGAGGAAAGAGAACCGTTTGTTTACAGCAAGGAATTTATAGAACTCTTTCCATATTATCGTTACAAAACAGTAAGAGCTTATTTAGGATTTACTTATATCTTTCATATTATTCCCGCTGAAATAAAAAAAATAAATATGCAGTTCGGATTTGATTATTTTGCAGAAGAAATCGGAACAGACTTTCTTACTCCTTTTCTTGCGTATGATTTTAAGTTGAATGGTATTGAGAAATTTATTGGTAATAATATTATTTCTGTTGGTGTAAAATTCGGTAATTGGAAATCAAAGGGACTTAGTTTTTATTACTCTTACTTTTCCGGAACAAGCATTCACGGACAGTTATATGATTTAAGAGAAAATTATTCAAATATAGGTTTTAATTTTGAGCTATAATGTCTGAGCAATTATTTAACGAACCAAAAATTTATGTAACAACCGCCGCACGTGAAAAGCGGAAAAAGATTAATTCTTATTTAATTCATATCGGATTATTTATTGTTACTTTTATTACAACAACATTAGCCGGAGTTGAATGGACAACCGGACAATTACCTCCATACGAATTTAATATACTTGCGAATGGTTTGCCTTATTCAATCAGTATTATGCTTATAATTACTTTTCACGAATTCGGGCATTACTTTGCTGCAAGATATCATCGTGTTAAAGCTACTTTACCTTTTTACATCCCCTTTCCAACAATTCCGTATTTTATAAATTTTGGAACAATGGGTGCAGTTATTAGAACTAAGTCACCGATATATTCGAAGAAAGCAATGTTTGATATCGGAATTGCAGGACCAATATCAGGATTTGTAGTTTGTCTGGGTATTTTAATCTATGGTTTTACACATGTTCCATCTATTGATTATCTGATTCAGATTCATCCGGATTATTTTTCCAGTGATTATGGAAAAGATGGTTATCAACTGGTTTTTGGCGATTCAATTTTGTTTTCGTTATTAAGATTATTTCTTACCGATCCAAATAATTTTTTCCCGCCGATGAGTGAGATTTATCATTATCCATATTTATGTGCCGGATGGTTTGGTTTGCTTGTAACTGCAATGAATATGATTCCGGTTGGTCAGCTTGATGGTGGACATATATCTTATACAATGTTTGGCGATAAAAAGCATTTTACGATTTCATCTGTTGCAACTTTAATTCTTGCATTGATTGGTTTTGCAGGAATTATTGATACAATGCTTGAACTTAATCTTGATATTGGCTGGAGCGGCTGGCTGCTTTGGTCTTTTATTCTTTATTTTGTAATTAAGTTAAAACATCCGCCTGTAGCAGATTTATCTTCACTTGACAGCAAAAGAATTTTTCTGGGTTACATTAGTTTTATTATCTTTGTTGTATCGTTTTCACCAACACCTTTGATATTGAAAATAGTGTAGTTTATGGTCTTATTTTTACCTTGCTGGAGTTAGTTTAATACCAAATATTTAATTATATGAAAATCAAAATTTTATCTTTTCTAAGCTTTATTCTCAGTTTTCTTCTTTTATGGGGATGTGAGAAAGATTTTACAAATATCGTTGATGTAGAAAATCCTTCTTATCAGGTTGTAAGGGTTAATGTAAAAAGTTCCTTTCAATATCCGATTGATACGATGGCGGTTTTCAGACTTGAGCTTAATTCTTCTAAAGATATCAACGATGTTTTTTGTGATGTTTATTCTCCTGACAAAAAAAAGATAAACACAGCTCCGTTGTATTTACTTGATAATGGTAATCCGGCAAACGGTGATATTCAAAAAGATGATAATATTTATTCAGCAGTTTTTCCACTCGATTCAAATCAGATTAATGGTAATTACGAAGTAAAATATTTTGTTAACGATAGATTAAATAAAACAAAACAGGTTGCAATATCAACATATTATTTTAATAACGGACAGGATAAAGTAGCACCTGTAATTTCAAATTTAGTATGCCCTGATTCCATAGCACGCGGAGCTAGTTTTATCTTTACAATAACTGCAAACGATCCAAATGGACTTAGTGATATCCGGTATGTTTATTTTGAGTTATACAGACCTGATGGCTCAGCAGTTGAAAATCCATCAGGTTCTGGAAATACGATGTTTTTAATGCACGATGATGGAGATTATGAGCATTTCGGTGATGAAATTGCAGGGGATGGAATTTATTCCTTCAAGAATTATTTTTCAGGTACTGCACCTATTGGGATCTGGCGATTTGAATTTCAAGCACTGGATTGGAGTGGTTTGCGAAGTAACAAAATTATTCATCTTATGGAAGTCTTATGATTTACAGAATATTATCTGTTTTATATATAGTTTCAATTGTGCAGTTTGGTGTTTTTGCTCAAATGAAGCCTGAAACTTTTTTACTTCCAATCGAAAGTAAATATCTTTCTAAGATTACTTCTTCTAATCCTTTAAGCAATAGCATAATAGATATTATCACAATGGGCGATACAATTTGGTTGGGAACCAGCCGTGGAGTAAGCCTTTCTACAGATAACGGATTGAAC
Organism: Ignavibacteriaceae bacterium; assembly: GCA_034005315.1. Classification (GTDB taxonomy): domain Bacteria; phylum Bacteroidota; class Ignavibacteria; order Ignavibacteriales; family Ignavibacteriaceae; genus IGN3. Next base: position 3,557 of record JAVEUY010000208.1, read on the forward strand.
TGGATAAATTTTTATGGAAAATCGGATTTCGGAAATGATAATGTTTCTGCTATAGGATTTTATAATGGAGCTTTCTGGTGTGCTACTGCAAGATCAACTGAAGTAACTGGTGGAGGCACTTTACCCGAAGGAACAGGATTAAAATACACTACGGATTTTGGTTTAACCTGGACGAGTATTGCTCAGCCTTTGGATCATCCGGACAGCACAACTGAACGATATGGAATTAATACATTGCGGGCATTACCTGTTACAGTTGCAATTCAGAATCTTGCTTATGATATTGCTTTTACTCCCGGAACAATCTGGATTGCAACATTTGCTGGCGGTTTAAGAAAAAGCACCGATAACGGACAAACCTGGAAGAGAGTTGTTCTTCCGCCGGATAATTTAAATTCAATTTCTCCTGTTGATACCCTTGATTTTTGTCTCTCACCGGCTGCAGGAAGTTTCTGTGGTTCTGGAAATTTAAATCATAGAGTGTTTTCTGTAATTGCAACTGATGATACTACTCTTTATGTGGGAACAGCAAATGGTATCAATAAATCTACAGATGGAGGAATTAGCTGGATTAAATTTAATGCTCAAAATCAAAGTGAACCAATAAGCGGAAATTTTATTACAGCACTTGCTTATAATAAATATAATAATATTCTCTGGGCTTCTACCTGGAAAGCAGAAGATCAGAATGAATTTTATGGAATTAGTTCTTCATCAAATGGCGGACAAACCTGGAAAACATTTTTAACTGATGAACGCACTCATAATTTTGGATTTAAAAATTTTGATGTAATGGTTGCAACTGATAATGGTGTCTTCAGATCATCCGATAACGGATTAAATTGGATTCTTCCGAATTCAATAATAGATAAGGAGTCAGGAGCATCATTGAAAACAAAAGTATTTTATGATGCAGATTCATACGGAAACAATATTTGGCTCGGTTTAGCCGATGGATTAGTTAAACTAATTGAAACTCCTGGGCAAATGTGGCAGGGAAACTGGAAAATTTATTTTGCATCATCTTCACTTTCTTCTGATGAAGAAACATACTGTTATCCAAATCCTTTTAATCCAAGACATGAAGAGTTAAAGATAAAGTATAGTACCGTCGGGCAACTGAAAAATATAACGATACAAATATTTGATTTTGGATTTAATTATATAAGAACAGTTATCCAAAATGTTCCAAAGGTTACTACTGTAGATAGTGAACCAGTTGATTCTTGGGATGGAAGAGATGAGAACGGTAATTATGTTCCAAATGGAGTTTACTTTTATCGTGTAAAAAAAGGTGATGAAGCAGTGTACGGAAAAATACTGGTGATACAATGAAAAAAATAATTTTATTATTTACAGTAATATTTATTTCCGGAAACTTAATTGCTCAGCCTGAATTTACTGATTTGAGTTCGAAAATCGGTGCATTTAGCAGGATGGGATTTGGTGCACGCGGAATCGGAATGGGCAATGCAATGTCATCTGTTACTACAGGTAATTTAGTATCATATTATAATCCGGCATTATCTCCATTTCAGGAAAATAATTCTTTTCAAACAGGTTATTCATTTTTATCTCTTGACAGGTCGTTAAATTTTTTAAGCTTTACCAGAAAGTTTGATTTTTACTCATCTAAAGATTCATCTGAAGATAGAAAACCAGTAAGCACTGCTGGATTAAGTGCTGGAATTATTAATGCCGGTGTAGGTTCAATTGACGGAAGAGATAATAACGGATTACATACAAAGGATTTATCCACTTCAGAAAACCAGTTTTTTTTAAGTGTATCAAACAGGTTTTCCAAAAAACTTTCACTTGGTATAGCGGTTAAGTTTTACTATTACAAATTATACGAAGAAATAACTGCTAATGGAGTTGGTCTTGATATCGGTATACTTTATAAGTTTAACGACTATTGGAATATTTCCCTTGTGTTTTCTGATATTAACAGCAAATATCAATGGGATACAAGTCCCTTATATGGTCAAGGCGGTTTATCGTTAGCAGATAATTTTCCGCTGCTGAAAAAAATCGGAGTAAGTTATTATAATCCCGAAATAAAATTATTAGCAGCAGTTGAATTTGAAAGCAGTAATGCGAGGTCAAGTATTATTCGCGCCGGAGCAGAATATAACATTTATGAAAATCTTTTTTTAAGAGGCGGAATAGA
>JAVEUY010000209.1:0-5725 GCA_034005315.1 Ignavibacteriaceae bacterium
TCAACTCCGTATTGTGCCATTATCAGATCATATACTTTTGTAACAGGAATCTTCTTTCCATCACTTGTTTGGATATATTTTACAGGCACTCCGCGTAAACGATTTGTGTTTAAACCGAACTCAACAAATTCTACCTGTAAAACTTTTTCTTTAGATTCAACAAAACTTAATACCGGATCGTATTCTTTGTTATCAGTTTCATTTTCATATTTAAGATTCCAGTTGCCTTGTTTTGTATCCCATCTTTGACCGATTGTTCCTTTAGGTACAACTAACTTACCGGTATTAGAATCAAGATTTAAAAACTTCCAATCACCGGTTGTTATATCTTTATACTCAGAGATTCTGTTTGCACGAAGAAGTTTACCCGGTTTAAAATTTCCGTTATCATCTTCAAGTTCTACAAGAAAAGGCGAATCGGTATATTTTTTCACATAGTCAATAAAGTATTTTGATTTTTTTTCATGATGATATTCTTTAAGAACTACATGAGTAACTGCCATCCAGAATGCACCGTCACTGCCTGCATGAAGCGGAAACCATTGATCAGAAAATTTTGCTACCTGACTAAAATCAGGAGAAAACACAATCGTCTTTGTTCCATTATGTCTGCTTTCAGCAAAGAAGTGAACATCGGGTGTTCTTGTCATATTTAAATTTGCACCCATTACAGCAATCATTTTAGAATTATACCAGTCAGCACTTTCACAAACATCGGTTTGTTCGCCCCATATTTCAGGGAATGCATTCGGAAGATCACAATACCAATCATAAAAGCTAAGGTTTACTCCGCCGAATAGTTGGAGGAATCTGCTTCCCGCTGCGTAGCTTAACATCGACATTGCAGGAATCGGAGAGAAACCAATAACTCTGTCTGGTCCGTATTTTTTTGCAGTATAGATATTAGCTGCTGCAATTATCTCAAGCACTTCATCCCACGAAGCTCTTCTGAATCCGCCTTTACCGCGTGCTGTTTGATAAGCTTTTCTTTTTTCTTTATTGTTCTGAAGATTTTCCCATGCAGTTAAAGCATCACCTGTTTTCAGTTTCTCTTCTCTGAAAGCTTCTATAAGCGCACCCCGAACAAGCGGATATTTTATTCTAAGCGGACTGTATAAATACCATGAGAAAGAAATACCTCTCTGACATCCGCGTGGTTCGTAAGGAGGCAATGAGCCTTCCAATAAAGGATAATCCAGTTGCTGTGTTTCCCAAACAACTATTCCGTCTTTAACATGAACCTGCCACGAGCAGCCGCCGGTACAATTTACACCGTGTGTACTTCTGACTATCCGGTCGTGCTGAAAACGGTTTCTGTAAAACTCTTCCCAATGACGGGTTTGAGGTGATATTAAATCCTTAATCCAACTCATAAAAAACTTCTCACTGTTAGATAAATATTAAATTGATTTTAACTGTCTGTTAAAAATTGAATCATTTACACTTTTTCTTTTACGGTTCCACCAGATACTTCCATAAATACCAAAAAGAATTACTCCGCCTACAATTCCTGCATATAAAAATCTTTGTTGAGGAACAGCAGGGTCCTGCAATGATGCAACAAAATCAGCATTCTTTAAAAATGCAGTAAGATAAAATTGTTCATCCTCTGTAATCTGATGATCTGTATAAGCTGCTTTCATTACAGGGAATGGCGGGCTTGAAATGATTGAATGAACTCCGTTTACACTGAGCCGTGTAACTGTATTTGTTAAATCCAGTGCTAAAAGTCCGCCGCTTGCTACTTCGTCATTAACAACATTATGACAGGATATACAAGCAGGTCCGCCGTTAGTTAGTCTTTGCTCACCGGAAAATAAATTTCTGCCGATAGTAAATTCATTATCACGCGCTTCCTCAAGTGTTAACCCTGTGCTTAATACGATTGGCTGAGCTTCGGTTACAACTACACCTGTTGACTGCTGTTTGATATAACTTAAAACATCTTTTATTTCAGCATCCGATAAATTCTGATCAGGCATTATTGTTTTATTATATTCGTTGAAAACTGCTACTGCATCATGGTCACCGCTATTAACCATACTTTGAGATGATTTAATAAATTTTATAAGCCAGCTTTCCGGTCTTAAATCCTGAATGTTTACCAGATCAGGACCAACCAACTTTCCTTTGCCTATTGTATGACAAGCCTGGCAGATACCTTTAAAAGCAGTTTCACCAGGTGATTGTGAATATAGAAATGATGAAAGGTTAAATGTTAATAATAAAATTATAAAGGTGATTAATTTTTCTTTGTAGTCTCTGAAGGAAATATAAAGCATCTTTCACCTTCCAAATGGTTATGATTAATATTTTTTTTTACAAGGCTGCAAAATCTGCTTCGTGCTAAAAACTTGCTCACTGTTTTGGCATAGATAATTATTAAATACTTAATTTGCAAATAAAGAGCTTCTAAAAAAGTATTTTTATTACACCGTAATTTTTATATATAAAATTTGTAAGTATTGCTTACCCGCTGTTTCAACTGCGGATAAATCAGAAAACATAAAATCTTTTTATCTAAAGCCATTCACCTGATTGATTTATTATCTTTTTATTTCTTATACAATATTTTTTAGTTTTGCGTAAAGCAATCTCACAATTATTGAAAGACACTGCCAAATGAAAACCTATCCTGCCAAATTGTTTTTTATAGTAATGTTATTTTCTTTTTTTATTCCTTCACTAAGTTTTGCATGCACTTCTATTTTAGTAAGTAAAGGAGCATCAATAACCGGCTCGCCAATTATTACTTATTCGTGCGATGGTGAGTTTCATCCAATCTTAAGCTTATTCCCTGCTGCTGATCATCAGCCCGGTGAAATGCTGGAACTTTCTAACTGGTATGGTCAGAAATACAGCATCAAACAAGTGGAGCATACTTACAGAGTTGTTGGTTTGATGAATGAATATCAGGTCGCAATTGGTGAATCAACCTGGGATGGAAGACCCGAACTTGAAAACACAAAAGGCTCTTTTGATTATTACACTTTAATGCTGATTGCTCTTCAACGCTCAAAAACTGCACGCGAAGCAATTGATGTTATGACTTCTCTTGTTGATGAATATGGTTATGCAAGCACAGGCGAATCATTCTCAATTGCAGATAAAGAAGAAGCATGGATTATGGAAATGATTGGTCCCGGTGAAGGCGGTAAAGGTGCAATCTGGGTTGCGATAAAAATTCCTGATGGTTATATATCTGCACATGCAAATATGTCTCGCATTCATGGGTTTCCGCTTAACGATCCCGAAAATTGTATCTACTCAGAAAATGTAATTTCATTCGCAACTGAAAAAGGTTATTACAATCCTGCAAACGGAAAACCGTTTAGTTTTTCAGATGCTTACAATCCTCCGACAGAAGAACAAATCCGTTATTCAGCAAGAAGAGTTTGGAGTATCTTCAGAAGAGTATCGCCGTCTTTAAATCTTAGTCCTGCATACAGCTCTGATGAAAAAGATGCGCAGCCTTATCCGCTTTATATCAAGGCAGATAGAAAACTTGATGTTCAGGATGTAATTGCATTGCACCGCGATCATTACGAAGGAACTGAATTTGATATGACAAAAGATTTAGCTGCCGGTCCGTTTGGTGAGCCTGATAAATGGCGTCCGATTAAATGGGAAGTTGATGGAAAAAAATATGCATGGGAAAGACCGATTGCAACACAGCAGGCAGCTTTTGTATTTGCTGCTGAGCCTCGTACAGATCTGCCAAATGAAATTGGCGGAATTTATTGGTATGGATTGGATAATCCTTATACAAATTTCTTTGCACCGTTTTATACTTCGATTTCATCTTTGCCAAAATCATACACTGTCGGGAAGTTAAATAAATTTACACGCGAATCTGCATGGTGGGCATTTAACTTTGTTGCTAATTATGCAAACCTTAGATGGAGTTACATGATTCAGGATATTCAAAAAGGTCAGAAAGAAATTGAAGATGATTTCTTCAACAGGCAATCAGAAGTTGAAGCTGAAGCAAGAAAACTTTTAAAAGAAAATCCTGCTGAAGTTGAAAAATATCTTACCAGTTATTGTGTTGAAAGTGCTGAAACAGGAATACAAAAATGGTGGGAGCTTGGTGATTTGCTTATTACAAAATACAACGATGGTTATATACAAAACGAAAATGGACGACCGCAGGAAATTGGCTATCCTGAATCCTGGCTGCAGACAATTCCAAAAGAAAAATTGGAAAAATACAGACTTAAACAAGAACGAAACGGCGAAGGTGAATTATAGTTTGAGAAGAAAAATTGTTTTTGCTATTTTAGGATTAAATAAATGACAGCTATTGCGTATATCAAGCTAAATCAGATGGTTAAACGCAATGCGGGAAATGGTGAGTTAGAAAGAAATGTTTTTGACCCCAACGGTACGCCAACCGCTGTTTGAGTATCATTGGCTACTTAAATGGTAGCTTCGCTGCGACTGTTACCTCCGTCCGATACTCCCAGTCATTCTTCTGCCCCACGGCTTTGTGGGTAAAGGTCAAAAACACATTCTTCTAACATGGGCTATAAAACATTAAAACGATTTTATATCCCTGTCCGTTACCTGCCATTTTTGGCGACCGTGCAAACTTCAAACATTTGAGCATTTAATAAACTATGGCACACAGAATATCACAAATAAAAATTGACAACTACAAGTCAATAGTATCGGAGACATTTGACCTTTCTGATTACACACCCTTGATTGGTTACAACAACGCTGGCAAGACAAATATTCTTTATGCTATAAAGTGGCTATTACGGAGAAGCAGTTTAGGTGCAGACGCTTTTAACCAAACTAATACTGCCGTGACAATGGAAGGAGTTATTGACGGTATTGACAACGCACTTCTAAACTTGTTACCTCAAAACCATAGAAACAGTATTCAACCTTACATCGTTAATGACCAATTAAAAATTAAAAGAGTTCAAAACCAACCGAACGACACCGCTGCAAATATTCGTTTGTTTGTTCACGACCCTAATGCGGCAAATCCAGCTCAACCTTGGGTTGCAAACCCAAACGGGATAGACAACGCTTTGACTGTTCTGTTTCCCGAACCAATCCACATTGGTGCAATGGAAAATGCAGAGGAAGATGTGAGCAAATCAAAAGCAGGAACTACAATCGGAAAACTTCTTGCAGAAATTATTGAGCCAATAGAAAGTCAATATGGAGCACAAGTCAGAGGAATTTTAGACGGACTAAAGGGTTTACTTGATGCTGACGGATTAAACAGAGCACCAGAATTAACGCAGTTTGATGCAGCGGTAAATCAAAAGATTGATAACTTTTTTCCCGATGTAAATATCAAGTTGCATGTGCCGACACCTGAACTCAAAGAAGTTTTTAATAAAGGCACAATTAAAATTTACGAACCACAATCACCATTGGGCAGAGATATTTCTTCGCTTGGACATGGTGCACAGCGTTCAATTCAAATGGCTTTAGTTCGCCATTTAGCAGAGTTAAAAAGGGCGGCACAAAATCACGGCACAACAACTTTACTACTCATAGACGAACCAGAACTTTATTTGCACCCTCAAGCTATTGAGATAATCAGAGATGCATTAAAAACACTTTCTACTCAAGGTTATCAAGTGATATTTTCTACACACTCTGCAATGATGGTAACACATGAAGATGTAGCCAACGCAATTCTCATTCGGAAAAGACATCCACAAGGAACATACAAACGACAAACATTAGATCGGAAGAGCGA
>JAVEUY010000210.1:0-5705 GCA_034005315.1 Ignavibacteriaceae bacterium
TATGAGACAGTTCGGACATTCCCTGGGAATGGCTTTCCAAATCAGAGATGATATTCTTGATTATGAAGGAACAACTAATTTAATCGGCAAACCTGTCGGCGGTGATATTAAAGAAAAGAAAATTACTCTTCCATTGATTTATGCTCTTAACAAAGTATCTAAAAACGAATCTTCCAGAATAAGAAATGTTCTTAAAAATGGTAATGATAAAACTAAAGTAAAAGAGATTATTGGTTTTGTAAAAGCTAATAATGGTATTGATTACGCTTTGAAGGTTTCACAAAATTATTCTGCCCAGGCTAAAGATGCTCTTAATATCTTTCCCGAATCTGAAATGAAATCATCTTTAATTAAGCTAGTTGACTTTGTTACACAGAGAGAAAAATAAGCAGAAAATTTATTCTGCTAAAATTATTCCAATTAAATAATAGATTTTTCCCTCTTTATAAGATTTAACACTAATCTTGATTTAAATAAAAAGAGAGTAAAAAAATTAAGCTTTATTGTTTTCTTCTTTATGATTATAACCTTTATTTGGCTCACGTAAAGTCAGAACCGGACAAGGAGCTTTTCTTACAACTTTCTCGGCAGTGCTTCCAAAAATAATATGCTCAACTCCTGTATGACCGTGAGTTGCAATTATAATCAGATCAATATCTTCTTCCTTAGCTGTCTCAACGATCTCCAGAAATGGTTTCCCGGTTTTAATAATTGTTTTTACGGAAGAATTTATTTCTTTCTTAGCCAGTTTATCCAGTTCTTCTTTTGCCCGCTTATCCCATTCAGTGCTGAATGAAGGCATAGCAATCTGACCCATACTAAAATCCAGTGGATATATAACCGGCTCAACAACATATATCAAAATTATTTCTGCATTAAAAAATTTTGAAAAATTAACTGCGTATCTTAATGCACTTTTTGAATAATCAGAAAAATCGATAGGTACAAGAACTTTTTTAATTGTTGATTCCATCTTCATTACCTTTCTGTTGTTGTATATTGTACTGCAGATTAAAAAAATCTTCGTTTACTGTTCTTAGTCTTAAAGCAAGAATAGTAGAAATACCTGTTAGAATTTTAATCCCTTTCTTTGGATATTTTTCAATAAACTCATCCAGATCAGGTTTGAATATAACAGATATTTTACAAGCTGTTTTGGCAACAGCAGAGGCAGATCTTTTTTCACCATCTACCAGTGCAAGTTCACCAAAAAAATCCCCACGGCTAAAAACAGCCAAAATATTTTCAACACCAAAACTATTATTGCGCTTTATTTCAACTTCGCCTTCACGAATAAGATATAGTCCGATTCCCGGATCGCCCTGATAAAATATTATCTCGCCGGCAACAAACGTCCTGCTATGAATAATACTGATTAAAGTTGAAAGATCTCTCTTATTAAATTCTTTAAAAATCGGAATAGATTTAAGTGAATTCTTCAAATCTGTTTCTTCTGTAGGTGAATTAAAAATATTAACCCAAAAACTGCTATGAACAACTTTTTCTTTTTCCATATAAAACCTTTAATTAAATAATCCTGATTCTGCTATACGCCATAATTTTTGGCAGGGAAATCTGTTTTCGTAAAATGCTCTGCCAATTATAACTGAATCTATACCAATTGGAATTAAATCCTGAAGATCAAAAAGTTCATCTTTATTTCGCACACCGCCTGAGTGAGTTACTTTAACTTTGCATTTTTCAGCAATTGACTTAGATAGCTCTATATTTGGTCCTTGCATAACGCCGTTACGGTTTACATCTGTAACAATAACCCTGTCAATTCCTATTTGTACCATCTCTTTTACAAAATCAAAATAATTTAACTCTGATTGTTTTTGTCTGCCGCGTGTTACAAGTTTATCATTAAGAATATCTATTGAGAGAACTATTTTTGTCGGACCGTATTTTTCAAATAATTTTATAAACTCCAAACGGTTTTCCAATGCCATTGTGTTAACAGCAATGCGATAAACACCAAGATCAAAAATTGCTTCAGCTTCCTGGATACTTCTTACACCGCCAGCAAATTCGATTGGTATTATTACAGAATTACATATCTCTTTAATAATATCCTGATTTTTATTAGAGTGATCAAATGCTCCGTCAAAATCAACTATATGCAGCATCTTTGCATTTTCTGCACGCCAAAGCATTGCCATTTCAACAGGATCATCATCGTATTCTTTGCAGTCAAGTTCCGGAATTCCTTTAATAACTCTTACAGTCTTTCTATTTTGAATATCAATAGAGGGTATTACTAAAAGTTGTTTTTTTATTTGAGTCATATTTTAATAAATAGAGTTATTTATCTCAGATAAAAAATAGCTAAATCAATTGACAAAGTAAAAGAGGAATTTTTATCACAACATGTTCAGATTTAATTGAAGATAGATGGTTTTATTTTGTTATTAAGTTAAGTAGCAAACTGATAATTAATTTCAGATGTTATTTTTATAAATATTATTGTCACCAAATAATAAAAAGATTCGGGTTGTTAATTAAAATGAAAAATTGAATTTCTCAGAAGGATATTTTTAGTCATTTTATTCTTTTTACATCTGTCAGTTCCAAATATTATCTGAATCATTTTTAAGACAATTTATTGATACATATCAATTTTTTTCTTTACGTGTCTTTTTTTTTGTTAATAATCTCTTTAAAATAATATTATGTGATTTTTGTACAAATTATAGCAAAAACCTGCTTTTAGCTGAAATTCCGCAGTATTTTGATAAAATAAATATAAATAATTGCTAAATAATAACTTTATAAAAGAATTAAAAATAAATTATATTAGTTCAAAATTTTAAAAAATATTGACTTTTCAGTGTTTATTACTCATATTTCAAAGTAATGAACAGAGAATTTAGGCTAAAATCAAAAGAGGGACATGTTCTTGATATTTCTGTAAATGGAATAGATAATATAAATAAAGCTCCTTGTTTGATTTTAGTTCACGGTTTTAAGGGATTTAAAGATTGGGGATTTTTTCCGTTTACGTCTGAACGACTAACTAAATGCGGATACTTTGTTGTTTCTTTCAATTTTTCACATAATGGTGTTAACAATAAAGATTCAGATTTGTTTGATGTTATAACTTTTGCAAAAAATACTGTTTCCCTTGAAGTATCTGAACTGGTTCAAATAATAAGAGCATATAAAACCGGATTTTTTGGAAATGATATTTACGGAAAGATTGGATTGATTGGTCATAGCCGGGGCGGCGGGGTTGCAATCCTAAGTAGTATGATTGAAAGTGCTGATGCTTATGTTGTTTGGGCATCTGTTGCAAAATTTGATAGATATACAGAAAGACAAATAACTGAATGGCGAAAGCAGAGAATTATTGAGGTTGTAAATTCACGGACAAAGCAAGTGCTGCAGATGAATGTTGAAGTTTTAGAAGATATAGAAAAAAATAAAAATAATTCTCTTAGTGTTCAAAAAGCTGTAAAAAATCTTAATAAGCCTTTATTGATTATTCATGGAACTGAAGATCTTACAGTTCCTGTTGTTGAAGGTGAACAGATTTATAATTGGAGTAATAAATCAATTACAGAGTTTGAGAAGATTCCTGCTTGCGGACATACATTTGATATAGTTCATCCATTTGCAGGTAGTAATAAGAAATTCGATGTGGTACTTAATAAAACAGAAGATTTCTTTTATAAAATATTTAAATAGTTTTGATTATAGAGATAAAACTTGTTTGAATTAAAAAACATAATATTTATACTGGTTTTTATTTTCACTTTTGCCTTCTTTGGTTATAGTGTTAATAATCTCATAAAATATCTTAAAGTTGGAAAAAAGAAAGATGATAGATCTGACGATATTCCAACACGATTGAAAAGAGTATGGAATATTGCTTTTGCACAAACAAAGCTTCTACGTGAACCACTTGCCGGTTTGCTTCATCTATTAATCTTTTGGGGATTCATTTTATTTATCTTTGCTGTATTAGAAAGTATTATACAGGGATTCTATTCATCATTTTCACTTTCTTTTCTCGGATTGTTTTATTCGGTAATTACTTTAGTACAGGATATATTCGGGTTATTGGTTATTGGTTCAGTTCTACTTTCACTTTACAGAAGATATATACAAAAAGTTCCTCGTTTACAGGTTGATAAACATGGGATGAAAGATGCAGTGTTTATTCTTTCATTGATTATGCTTATTGTGATATCAATGTACGGACAAAATGCTGCCGGATTTGCTAACAATGGAATGGTATATCATCCATACGAATTAAGACCAGTTTCTTCATTTTTTGCCGGAATATTTTTTAACGGTCAGACTGAAACCACACTGATTCTTTATGAATTTTTCTGGTGGATGCATATTTTAATGATATTCGGATTCTTAAATTATCTGCCTTACTCAAAGCATTTACATATTTTAACTTCGATACCTAATGTATTTTTTGCTAATCTTGATCCTGTTAGAAATACATTAAAGAAAATTGATCTGGAAGATGAAAATACTGAATCTTTTGGAGTTGCAGATATTGATCAATTCAGTTGGAAACAGATTTTGGATGGATATTCCTGTACAGAATGCGGCAGATGTACCTGGAATTGTCCTGCAAACATTGTTGGTAAATCGTTATCTCCAAGGGAATTAATTGTTGATATCAGAAAAAGAACTTTCGATAAAGCACCGCTTATTGTTGATGGAAAAACACAAGGTGAGCTTTACGAAAAAACTCTTGTACACAATTATATTTCGGATAAAGTTTTGTGGCAATGTACTACTTGTATGGCTTGTGTTCAGGAATGCCCGGTTATGATTGAACATGTAGATGCAATTGTTGATATGAGAAGAAATTTAGTTTTAACAGAATCAGAATTTCCGCCGCAATTAAATCCTGTATTTAAAAGCCTGGAGACTAATTACACTCCCTGGGCATTTAATGCTGCAGATAGAGCTGCCTGGGCAGAAGGAATGAACATTAAAACAATGGCAGAAGATAAAAACGGAGAAATTTTATTTTGGGTCGGCTGCGCAGGTTCATTTGATGACAGATATAAAAAAGTTACAAAAGCTTTTGCTACTATAATGCAAAAAGCTGGTGTAGATTTCAGAATACTTGGAACAGAAGAGAAATGTAACGGTGATACCGCACGAAGATTGGGTAATGAATATCTTTCTCAGATGATGATGCAGGAAAATATTGAAACGCTGAATAATTATGGAGTTAAAAAAGTAGTAACTGCTTGTCCTCATTGTTTTCATTCATTAAAGAACGAATTTTCTCAGTTTGGCGGTAATTATGAAGTTACTCATCACACAGTGTTTATAGAAGAATTACTTGCACAAGGTAAACTTCAGCTTAAAGATGAATCTGAACAACATAAAGTTACATATCATGATTCCTGTTACTTAGGCAGATATAATAATATTTATGATACTCCAAGAAACTCATTGAACAAAGTTGCTGGTTTGGATATTGTAGAGATGAAAAGAAATAAGAGTAAGGGATTTTGCTGCGGAGCAGGCGGCGGAAGGATGTTTCTTGAAGATGATGAAGGCGGAAGAATTAATGAAGAGAGAACAAGAGAAGCATTGGAAACAAAATCTGATACAATTGCATCTGCCTGTCCGTTTAGTATGACAAAGATGACTGACGGAGTAAAGCATTTTGAAAAAACAGATGAAGATGCTTTTAAATAAATAGCAGAAATAATTATGGAAAACAA
>JAVEUY010000211.1:0-5692 GCA_034005315.1 Ignavibacteriaceae bacterium
CTGTGCCTGGAAATGGAGAGAAAACAAATGCTAATTTATAAATATATTGTGCAAACAAAGCACAGTATCGGACACCTTGAAATCCAAATGTTTTCTGTATTTTGTCGATAGTATCACCACGATTGCTGTTAGGTGGTTCTTCTAAAGTACCTACAAAGTTATTTGCATATTCTAATGCAATCTTAATTATATTTTCCATTTTTATTTCTTTTTCCATAATTTATATACTATATAAAATCCTGCAATTATTAAAATAAGCACTATTAGTTTCTGATAAAAAGGCATTGCAACCAATAATGCAGTTAAAACTTTTTCAAGCGTTTGTGTTATAACTAAATATTTTGTATCTTCGATGGGCACATAAAGAGTATCAGGTTTTAACCATTTAATATTTATTTCAGCCTTTTTACTTTTAGGATGCACTGCTAACGAACCAATAGTATCAGCCCCATTTGTAATACCGCCATACCAAATAGTATCACCTATTAACTGCACTGTATCTCGAACAGAAAATGTGTCAATCTCAGTAACAGTGATAGTGGAAGTTGAGCAACACCCATAAAGGATGATGCTCAACAAGATAATACTAAACAGGTTTTTTAGCTTTACCATTGCCATCTTTACCTGTAAGCCAAGCTATAATCGCACCGAAAACAGTTAAGCTAAAGGCAAACCAATCAATGTTGCCATCACCGATTGTTGCAATATAAGCCTGTATTGCCGCACCGATAGCGAAAATTAATGAAATCACATTAGTGATTTTGTCTTTTAATGTTCCACCGAACATAACTACTCCTTTTATTTATGATTTATAAAATCAGAGTTCTTTATTAACTCTGTCTTTTTCTCTGCCCTATAATCAGAATATCCATTTTTAGGCAATGATTTTTCTAATGCATAGTCCATTGATATAACTTCAATTCTTGTTAGTTCTACACGATATAATACTTTTTTTAATTGTTGCATTATATGTGTTGCGAAGCTAATTATCAAAGCAACAAGTAAACTGCCAACTATTATCACAGTTAATGGATGTGACCAAAATTCTGCCATTGTTTATCCTTTCGATAATGAGTAAAAAATATTAAACAATAACCCCCAAGCTATCATTATTAAAAACCATTCGTACCATTTCTTGATTGGCGTAAGTAAAGCTATAATACCTGCAAATGAACTTAACATAATAAACTTGCATAAATGCCAACCATCTACAGACATTGGCAATAAATACTTTTGCCAGAATGGTTGTTGCCAGTTAGAAGCAATCCACCATCCATCAAACCAAGCTTGTGAAGGTCTGAATGCTATTACATCCATTTGTGAATTAAATAAAACCGCTATAACAAACAAGATAATTGGAAACACATATTTTTTCATTGCGTTTTTATAACCTTCCCTGTTGAATCTTTTAATATTCCACCATTAACTTTTAGCACTTTACTTCCACCGCTTAGTGCAGGTGCAGACTTAGTTGTGATTGTATAAGTATCACTTCTACCGCCAACAGTTAGGATAACATTTGTAGCGGTTGAATAACTACTGGAAGAAGTTTGCTTTACTCTTATAATATCATCAGGAAATACTTTCGTATATCCTGTTACCCAATTTAATGGTGGCTCTGGTGCTACACCCAAAGGATAAACAACATATTCTGCTCCACCTGCTCTTGCATAGGCACTATCAAATCCAGCCAGAGTAATAAGATTAGATTGATACTCTGTTGAACGCTCTGCATTGGTAATATCTGTGAAGGTAAAGCTGTTAGGTAAAGAATCAACCGCACCTGTATCAAATTCATAAGCTCCTATTGTTGGTGTACTACCTCTTGATACTCCGTTAGCACTTTCCCATCTTAGCCTACCATTAAGATTATAAGTAGTGTTAAGATAATCTATATACCACTCTGCATTTTCACCTTGATTTGTTGCAGGTGAACCTTCTTGTAAAGTCCAGTCTAACACACTTTGATTAGGTTCATAACCAATATTATTTACTAATAGTGGATTACCTTTAACACCAGTACCGCCATAGTTATTTACAAAGTCAGTCCATCCAGAAGGTGTACCAGTAGGGCTTCCACCTGAACCAACCAAATCACCAGCAAAACCCACATCAGTTCCCCAATCTTGATAGTATAAATTATTCCTTATGCTATCTACCCTGAGATTAGAACCAGTTGAATTATCAAATGTACTAAGCACGCCACTTGTATTTGTGCTGTATTGAGCAATAAGATTATTTATAATAATTGTATTTGTCGCTGTTGCATATTCAAGCCACATACCTCTTACTCTTGGGCCATTCGAAACAACTGTATTGTGTAATATCCAAGTTGGGGGCATAGGTAGTTCATCATACCATCTTGTCATTAAAGTTCCAGCCCAATTACCGCCAGTGTACCATACACCACCCATATAACAATAGTTATTATAAATGATAACAGGATTAGAACCTTGTGAACCCAAGATAATTGGGATTCCACCACCTTCTGTACTATTAACAGAATCATTTATAAAAACATTATTAGTAATTACCCATCCATCGGTTAAATAAGATTGTAAAGCATCAACGTGTTGGACAGGGTCTTGATTTCTAACTCGCACCCAATTATTATTTATGTAATGTTTTTTTGTGCCTGAAAAATACATTCCATCTGATTCACTGCTTGAATTTATATGTGATAACATTCTACAATTCTCAACAAATATGCTATCTACATTATAGCTTAATAGTGTTACAAAGATTATTGCTCTGTCATAATGATTATCAAATATGCAGGAATCAATAGCGATTCCCCTGTGTGCCTCATCAAAGTTGGCATCTACGCCTCTGGCAGAATTTCTGAAAGTTATACCTTTAATTCTAAGATATGAAGGTTTACCACTTCCACCATTCCTTAATAAAACTCCATCAAGTGTCCCATTGCTACCGTTAATAATAACCTTACCTGAATGCCCAGAAGGTGAAGGTGAGTACATACCAGTTGTGATTAAACTCCAATTATTTACTAATCCCTTTATGTCGGGTTCGATTGTTCCTGTGTAAGTAACGGAATCTGTACCACCTGAAAAATAAACTTTACTACCTGCTGGCATTGAACTGAAGGCGGCATTTAGTGAAGAAATAGAAGTAAACGCTGTCGCCCAACTCAAGCCAGTCGTATTATTTCCGCTTGGCGATACATAATAATTATTCTGTCCAAAAATTATAGCAGTAAATAAAACTATAAAATAAAGTATGCTTAATATTCTTTTCATTTTTCTTCCTCTATAAGTCTGGATCAGTTAGATAAAGGTTAATATCATCTACATAAAAGTAATTTGTAATAGTAGCTGTTTCTGATCCTGCTGTAAAATTACTTACTGTATTCGTGAAGGTATTAGTAGCTGACCATATAGAAGTTCCATCAACCCATACCTGATGATATGAAGTAGTAGTTCCATTAGTCTCATATTTAATTTTAATTTTATGCCAAGTATCCTGACTAAAATTAGTAGTAAAATCTCCATCCGTTAAATCACCACTATTAACTCCAACTATCCACTCACTCCATGTACTGTTATTAGTTCCAAAACAAGTTCTATCTGCAATTCCATTGTTGAACATTGCTATATAATTTGTTGTTGCACTCTGTGATGAAGTCGAAGGTAAGTAAACCCAAAATGTCGCCCAAACTGTATCTGTGGCTGTGAAGTCATAAAATCCAAGACTATTAGTGCCAACTCTCATACTATAAGTTCCACCGTGAGCAAAAGTAGTTGAAGCAGATAAATTTGCACCTGAAGTTGAACTCCATTCACTTAAATTACCTTCCTCAAAATCTAATGTTGCAAATGGTATTGCACCACTTGTCGCTTGTGTTGTAGCTGAATCAAGATTACTGAAATAGCTTACGTTACCACTATCATCAACTGCTTTAACAGCACTCCAATAAGTTGTATTGGCTGTTCTGCCTGTTCGTGTATATGTTTCTGTTCCAGCTGGGATAGATGCTATCCAATTCAATGCAGTAGAATCATTTGTGCTACCTTCATACCATCTTATAGAATCTAAATCTGTTGCTGTCGGGTCTGTCCAAGTTGAAACGTATTGAGTTTGTGAAGTCCCACCAATAGCTACATAACTTGTAGGGGCTAATGGCGGAGTATTATCAGCAGTAGAAGCACTACATCCGCAGGTATCTAATGCGGCAAGTATATTGTTGATTGAGTTTTGAAGTGAAGTAACTGTACTTTCTAAAGCCGTTATTCTTTGATAAGCATATGTAGAATCCCAAGTAGAACCACCAAGATTATCATTCCAATAATCCATTATAATTGAATCAAGAGTTGCAGTTGTGCCTATTATTGATTGTCCAGAAGAATCTTCGTTAGCTTCTATTAAAGCATTCACTACACTTGTATCTAATCCGCCTGCTTCAGTTATCTTTGCTAACCTAACACCACCTACAAGAACAGAATCAGGGTAAATTTTAACAGTAGAAGTGCCTATTATAATTGAATCCTGTACTCTCAAATAACCATCAGTATAAATATTCCCACCAAAATATGAAGGATAATCTCCTTTACCATAAAAATGATATGCTGTTTCTAAACTTGGTGTGTTAGTAGTTAGGTCTGAAAAGAAACTATATACTCTTGGAAAGATATAATTTGGCACTGAACCAAACTTAAATTCAAAACCTCTCACAGGCATTGGAAATCTCGATTCCACTGCTGTTTTGTTAGCCTCGCTTAGGATTACTTTATTACCAGTTAATCCAGCCAAAGACCAATTTAATGCAACCGAATCAGGTAAATCACCAACATTAACTGCTATCTCATTACCCATAATTCTAACATCATTAGTTTTCCAAATCGGTGTTCCAGTACCATCAATATTAACTATGTCAGAATGTGCAATTGTATTAAGTGTATCATTAAAATAATCTGTCCTATGCTCAATAGAATAAAGCCAATCAGCACTTAGATTATAAGGTGGGATTACATAATCTATATTCCAGATATCTGAATATGCTCCATTATTAAACCTTTTATCGTTATAGTTTTTACCCAATCTCATTACATTAGCAGAACCAGTATAGAGATTTGTACTCCATCCATCTATGGCAGATTTAGTTACGTAAGCAGACGCAGGTAAAGCACCTAAAGAATCAGCATTACCAACACTACCACTTGCCGTTATTGGAACGCCATTCCTATAATAATTACCAATGACATTTATATCGCCATTCACATAAATATCACCTGAATCAACGTATATATCCCCATCTGTTCTTAGTCCATTCATAGAATAAATTGCGTACTTTCTTTCGATTAGCCAGTTCAGATCAGATGAGTTTACAGTACCACCAATATAACTAAGATTACCTGATGGCAATCCTATATAAAAACCCTTTCCTAAAAGTGTAAGTAAACCTGTATAATCGAATGTCATCGACCACACATCTGCACTAATTATAGGTTCATTTATTTTTAGATTAAAATTAGGGAAAGAACCATCTTGCATAAGCGTTAGGTTATCGTAGCTAAGTATATTGTTGCCAGAACCAACCACTATTTTGTTAGAGAAAGTTTTATTACCTGTAATTGTTTGAGTAGATGCTTTATCTACATACTTCAAATCGCTAAATGTACGCTGTGCTGTTGAATCATTTTTTACTAAGTATTCACTTGCTGGTTTGCCACCTAAT
>JAVEUY010000212.1:0-5657 GCA_034005315.1 Ignavibacteriaceae bacterium
CGTTAATATTTATCATTTTAATTTCCTCTTTTCCCTTTATACTATAAGTAATAAGAGATAAATAACCTGATAAAGCTATAATTGCCGAAAAAAGAATAATACCAAATAATTTTCCAAAATCTTTTTTCATAATACTTAATTAAGCATTGTTACAAACTGCTCACCATATTTCCAGATATCACCGGCACCCATTGTAATTATTATATCGCCATCTTTTTTAATTTCATTCAAAAATTCCGGTACTTCTTTTTTATCAGCTACATAATTAACGTCTTTATGACCTAACTTTTTTGTCGTTGATGCAATTAAATCACCTGTAACTCCTTCTAATGGCAATTCTCTTGCAGGATAAACATCAGTGCAGATAAAAACATCTGAGTTAAGAAACGCTTTGCCAAACTCCTGATAAAAATCTCTTGTACGTGAATAAAGATGCGGCTGAAAAACAACTATCAGCCTTCTGTTCCATCCATCTCTTATTGCTTTTAACGTTGCTTCTGTTTCTGTCGGATGATGTGCATAATCATCAATAACCAAAATCTCTTTATTATACTTAATTTCAAATCTTCTTATAACACCGGTGAATGATTCTAATGCTGATTTGATAATTTTAAAATCAATTCCAAGTTCATGTGCAATTACAACGGCTACAAGAGAATTTTTAATATTGTGTTTGCCCGGAATTTTTAATGTGATTCCGCCAAGTGCTTTTCCAAAATATTTTACATTGAATGAACTTGTAAAACCATTATGAGTTATATCAACAGCCTGTACATCAGCATCAGTACTTAATCCGTAAGTAATTATTTTCTTGTTAATCTCAGGCATAATATCACTTAAAGCCGGTTCATCCAGACACAACGTAACAAATCCATAAAACGGAACTTTATTTGCAAATTCTATAAAAGCTGTTTTTATATCATCCAGATCTTTGTAAGTATCAAGATGTTCACTTTCTAAAGTTGTAAGCGCTGCAATAGTTGGAGTAAGCTTTAAAAATGTTCTGTCAAATTCATCTGCTTCAACAACAATAAATTCTCCGTTTCCAAGTCTTGCATTTGTTCCACCCAAGCTACTGAGTTTTCCTCCAACGATGATAGTCGGGTCTATACCGCCTTCAGTTAATGTTAAACCCACCATAGAAGTCGCAGTAGTTTTACCGTGCGTTCCTGCAATACCGATTCCATATTTCATTCTCATCGTTTCTGCAAGCATTTCAGCTCTTTTAATAATCGGAATTTTTCTTGCAATAGCTGCTTTAATTTCCGGATTATCAATAGAAACCGCAGAAGAATAAACCAGCACATCAGCATCTTTCAGATTTTCCTGTGAATGCCCTTCATAAACAGTGATACCAATCTTCTGCAATCTGTCCGTAACTTCACTTAAAGATTTATCCGATCCTGAAACTATAAAGCCCTGGCTAAACAGAATCTCTGCAATTCCGCTCATTCCAATTCCGCCAATTCCGACAAAGTGAACTTTTTTAATATTCTTAAACATTAAGGCTTTTCAATTTCATTTTTAAGTTGATGAAATCTTTTAACTAATTCGCTCTCATTTTCATAATCGCTTGGTCTTACAATAATCGGTCTTATCCTTGATTTAATTTTAATCCTCACAAACTTCAGTGGATTAGATTTATCATATCTTCTGTCTTTACCGATCTTAACAACAGTAATATCATTCTTATTAATAAGTTTAGAACCAAACCGGTCACTAAAAATCAATCCTTCATTACTAAATTCAATAAAGCGGTTACGATAAAGATTGAACAACAAAGCGATCATCGCAACACCCACAATAAAAGCAAGCAGATAAATTATCGGATCACGCATAATCAGAGTATAAGAGCTTTCTACAAACTGTCCTCTTATCAGCAGATAAATAATAAATACGATGAAGTAAATAATTGTTGACTGATAATAAAACGACATATTGTATTTAAACTTACTTTTATTTTTTAATTGTTCATCTGTCATACACTTAACGCATAATTAATAGCACTTTTTGCAATTATGTTTGCGGCATCCGGTCTTGAAAGTTTTTTTGCATTTTCACTCAAACTGATTAACTGCTTTTCATCTCCGGCAATTTCAATAATTTTATCTTTTAATATTTTTTTTACGTCAGAATCTTTTATAAGCACAGCTGCATTATTATCTGAAAGAGATTTTGCATTATAATACTGGTGATTCTCCGCGACGTGGGGCGAAGGGATTAAAATTGAAGCAATTCCAAGCACGGTTAACTCTGCTATTGTTGTTGCACCTGCCCTTGCTACCAAAACATCACAAGCTGAGTATGCTTTATCCATGTCTTCAATAAAATCCAGAATTTTCACGGAATCAAAGTTAATGTTTTTATAGTTATGATAATAATTTTTACCTGTTTGCCAGATTACCTGCAAAGATTTTTTTTCTAACTCTTCAATACAACCAGCAACCGCTTCGTTAATAGATGCAGCACCTAAACTTCCGCCAAGTACAAGGATTGTTTTCTTATTTTCATCTAATCCAAAATATTTTTTTGCTTCTGCTTTAGAAGTTGAGCCAAGTTCCGTTCTTACAGGATTGCCGGTTACTTTTATTATATTCGGTTTTCTCAAATATTTTTTTGAATCTTCAAAAGCAACATGCAGTTCATCAGCATATCTTTCTAATAATCTTGTTGTAATCCCCGGATAACTGTTTGATTCCATTAAAATAATTTTTGCACCAAGAACTGATGCCCCCCAAATAGCAGGACCGGCAACATATCCGCCAGAACCAATTGCTACTCTTGGTTTAAATCTGAAAGAAATAACTATTGACTGAATCAGTGAAACAAAAAGTTTTAACGGGAATAATAAATTTTCAAAATTAAATTTTCTCGCAAATCCTTTAATCCAGATTGATTTAAAACTATAACCAAGCTTTGGAACAACTTTTCCTTCAATTTTAGATTTTGTACCAACAAAAATTATTTCTGATTCGGGTTTAATCTTTTTAATCTCATTTGCAACTGCAATTGCAGGATATAAATGTCCGCCAGTGCCTCCGCCGGTAAATAAAAATCTGTATGGAGTTACACTTTTCATTTACTTAATTCCTCAACTGCTAAAGCTGGTTTATTAAATGAATTAGTTTCTTTCGATTTAAGTTTACTATTTTCAGGCGAGTAATTACTAATAGCTATATTTATCAGGATACCAATTGAGATACACAGAAAAACAACTGATGTACCTCCATAACTTATAAATGGCAAAGGAAATCCTGTCGCCGGTAAAGAACCAGTTGCAACTGCAGTATTTGCAAACGCATAAATGATTATCGAATAAGTTATTCCAAATGCAAGCATCTGACCAAACCTGTCCTTAGCTTTTTTTGCTATTAAAATACCTGCTGCAAATAATGTCAGATATAAAAACAAAACTACAATTACACCAACAAAACCCGTTTCTTCACCAAGTATTGCTAAAATAAAATCACCGTAAGATTCAGGTAAGAAGAGATTACTTTGTTTGCTGCCGCCGATTCCTAAACCAAATAAACCGCCACTTCCCAGACTTATAACTCCTTGTTTAACCTGATGCGCTAATTCACCGTTTTCACCAAACGAAGAAATGAAACTTAAAATTCTTTTTTTAGAATGTGGAAAAAGCATCACCAAAGTACCGGCACTGATTAACAAACCGAGTGAAGAAAGCAATACATGTTTTAGCTTTGCACCTCCGACAAATATCATAGTCAGAGAAACAGCCGTAATTAATAATGCAGTGCTTACATTGGGTTGAAAAAATATCAGTACGACAATGATTATAACCCAGACAAGCAGCGCCATATAACCATTCTTCAGATCTTTTATATAATCTCTTTTTCTTTCGAGTAAAAATGCCAAATGAATTATGAGTACAAGTTTTGCAATATCCGACGGCTGAATAGTTGTAAATCCAAGATTTAGCCAGCGCCCTGATCCTTTTACCTGTGGTGCTATTAAAAGTGTAACTAATAAAAGTAAAGCTGTTAACATTATTGCAGGTTTACTTATTTTTTTATACCATTCGTAGGGTACGAAACTAAATACAACCAGCATAGCAAAACCAAATATAACTTTATACAGATGCTGGTTAAATAAATAAAATGCACTGTTAAACTTAGTTGCACTATAAGTACTGCTTGCACTCATAACAATTATCAACCCGATCAGGATAAGACTAAGAGTTGCGAAAAATACTATGACAGCTAATTTTTTCATTTACTATTTACAATTTCTTTAAAAACTTTTCCACGATGTTCGTAATTATCAAACATATCAAAACTTGCACAAGCAGGAGAAAGTAATACAACATCTCCTTTTACTGCTTCGCTTAGTGATGCATTAACAACATCATTAAAATCTTTTTTTATTTCTGTTTTAACTTTACCGTGAAAGTATTTAAAAACTTTTTCTGCCGATGATCCGATGGCATAAATCTTTTTTACTTTTTTAACAACAAGATATTCAATCATTGAGTAATCGTTACCTTTATCCTGTCCGCCAAGAATTAAGAAAATCGGTTCATCAAAACTTTTTAAAGCAACTGCAACAGAATCTGCATTAGTAGCTTTGGAATCATTTATAAATTTTACTCCGCCGATTTCTCTTACAAGCTCTAATCTGTGCTCAACTCCTTTAAATGATTTTAATGCTTCAATAATTTTTTCATTATTAAGATTAAAAATTTTTGCAGCAATAATAACCGCCATTGCGTTTTGTATATTATGTTCGCCTTTGATATTTATATCCGAAACTTTACAGCTAAACTCTGTTTCATTATTTTTCACAAACCTTACTTCATCTTTTTCAAGATAACATCCGTTAGAAACTTTTTTATTAGTAGAGAAAAAGAAAATATTACTTTCAGCTTTTTTGAAATATTGATTTAAAAGATCGCTGTCTTTGTTCAGTATAAGAAAATCATCAGAATTCTGATTTTCAAAAATCCTTAATTTGGATTCTGCATATTTCCTCACACTATTTTCATATCGATTCAGATGATCCGGAGTAATATTCAGTATCATTGCTGCTTTTGGTTTGAAGTTTTCAATCAGATCAAGCTGGAAACTTGATATCTCTAAAGAAACAAATTCGTTTTCTTTAACTGTATTTGCAACTTCTGAAAAAGCATGACCGATATTACCTGCTGTATAAGTCTTTTTTCCACATTCATTAAAAAGATAACCGCATAAACTTGTCGTAGTTGTTTTACCGTTTGTTCCGGTAATTCCAATAATATTCCCTTTGCAAAATGATGAGGCAAATTCAAGTTCACTTATAATTTTTAATTTTCCTGTTCTTGCCTTTTTAATAACTTCAGAATCAGAAGGTACACCAGGGCTGACTACTATTAAATCGCAGTTAAATACTTTATCAGAATGCTTTCCAAACTCAAAGTCAATTCCTTCATTTTTTAAAATATCTATTGATGACTTTAGTTTTTCCTCTGACCCTGAATCACTGACAAACGGAATTGCACCAAGCTTTTTTGCTAACCTGGCAGCACCGATTCCGCTTCTGACTGCTCCAATAATTGATATTTTTTTATTTCTGATTTCTAACATCTTACCTGATCTTGAATGACACTAAAGTTACGATTGCAAGAATTATAGCTATTATATAAGCGCGAACTACTATCT
>JAVEUY010000213.1:0-5647 GCA_034005315.1 Ignavibacteriaceae bacterium
ATATGGAGATGTATTTAATTCTGGAGGTAGAAATAAAACACATGATAATGAGAAATATCTTAGATTTTTTTGGGAAGTTTCAAGTGATAAACAATATTGGGTAAGGTATTCTAACGGTGGAGATTTTAGAAAATATTTTGGAAATGAAATACAAATTGTAAACTGGTCAAATACAGCAAAAAATTATTATAATTCACATGGTGGTCTTTGTAATCCCAAGTTTTGGTGGAAAGAAGGTATTACTTGGTCTCTAATTACCTCTGCAATAAATAGTTTTAGAATTAAATCAGATTATGCTCAATATAGTTCGGGATCTCCAACAATTTTCAATTCTTCATTTAAATGTGACAGAATTGCTTTATCTTTTTTAAATTCACCGATTTCACACTATTATTTAAAAGCTTTAAATCCTACATTAAACACTACTGTAAATGATGTTTTTGCATTACCATTTATTAGAAATAAAAATAATAATAATAATAATAATATAACTGACAATGTAAATAAATGTATTAATATTTCCAAATCCGACTGGGATTCCTATGAAACATCCTGGGATTTTACCTCTCTTCCTCTTCTTAAAGCAGATTACCGAAAGCCTTCAATAAAAGAATCCTACAAATTACTCCGTCTGCACTGGAAAGAAATGACGCTTGATATGCAGAAGCTTGAAGAGGAAAATAACCGCATCTTTATCGAGGCATACGGCCTTGAGGATGAGCTTACACCCGATGTACCTCTTAATGAAATAACTCTTACCTGTAATCCGCATTACCGCTACGGAAACGGAAAAAGTGAAGCTGAACTTGATAAACTTCTGCTTACAGATACCATGAAGGAATATATCTCCTATGCTGTGGGGTGTATCTTCGGCCGTTATTCGCTTGACAGGGAAGGACTTATCCTTGCAAATGCCGGCGAAGGCTTTGATGATTATATCACAAAGGTTCCAAATCCAACATTCGTACCTGATAAAACAGGGATCATCCCGATAACTGATGAAAGCGACTTCGCGCTCGACCTTGCAAATCAGTTTAAAACATTCCTTAAAACATCATTTGGAAATGAAAAGTATGAGGAGAACCTTCACTTTATCGAAGATGCTGTAGGTAAGGACATAAGAAGCTATCTCCTTAAGGATTTCTTTAAGGACCATGTAAAAAGGTACAAGAACCGGCCTATCTACTGGATGATAACTTCCCCATCGTCATCCTTTAAGGCGCTAATATACCTGCACAGATATACAAAGGATACAATCGGCATACTCTCAAACGACTTTATCCGCCCATACCGGAAAAAGCTTGAAGCAAAAATGGAACAGCTTAACCGGACAATTGTATCATCAGGTGTAACAGGATCAGAAAAGATAAAAGCGGAAACTGCAATAGACAGATACAGAAAAACCATCCGTGAACTTGAAGACTGGGAAAGAGATGTAGTCTACCCACTTGCCGTAAAACGCATCGAACTTGACCTCGATGACGGCGTCAAAGTCAACTACGCCAAACTCGGAGCAATACTTGAAAAGGTGAAGGGACTGAATGGATGATATGAATTATTTATGTGAAAAATGTTTTAATGATAAATACCTTCAGGACTGGATTAGTAAGAATTGTGAGGTGAAGCAATGTTTTTTATGTAAAAAAAACAATAAGGCAATAAGTTTTTTGAAATTATCTGAAATCTTTAAACCAGTAATCGATTCATATTCACAATCTGATTTTGAAAGTGGCGAGTTTTTATTTGATTTATTTCAGAATAGTTGGAACGTTTTTTCAGATAGAGCTATAAAAAAGATTTCCTCAAATAAAAATGATATTCTAAGTGATATAATGCTGTGCAATGTTCCATATGATGAAATTTGTTTAGAACCAGATTACTCCGGGTTTTTTACTGATACCGGTAGTGATTTACTTTCTGATATTGATGACCGGATGATAAAACTTTTTAGAAATGATAAAAAAGTGTGGAATCTTCAAAAAGATTCTTTTTGGGAATATGATGTTTTAGAAACAGTCTTTGAAGATTTATTAACTACTGAAAAGAAAAATAAATTATATTATCGAGCCAGGCTGCATACATCTAAAGATCTTAATCATTATAAACAAAAAAATATTAAATTTGAAAAAAATGATATGGGAATGCCACCTGTTAAAAAAGTAAAAGCCGGCAGAATAAATAGAAAAAATAAACCGGTCTTATATTTATCATCATCTATAAGTACAGCTATTTCAGAAGTTAGACCGGTAAAAGAATGTGCAGTTGCAGTTTCTAAAGTTTCTTTAAAAAAAGATTTCAGGATAGTTGATGTAAGTAAAAAACTTGAAATAAATACCCCTTTTTTTAATGAGAATATTAAATGGACTATAAATATTAAAGAACTCTTGGACAGATTTTATATGGACTTCTCTTTGCCGCTTGATTATATGGATAAAGATGAATTATATAAACCTACCCAGATGATCAGTTTATTAATAAAAAAATCAGGCTACGATGGCATTAAATATAAAAGCGCTTTGGGGAACGGATATAATATAGCATTATTTTCTGATACCGATGTAAAGATAAAAGACCCCGATTATTATTTTATCAATAAAATTAGTTATTCAAAGACAAAGGATATCTCAAAATCATGTTTTATGTATGATGAGCATCACTATGATTGGCTGAGATAATAATACATTGGAGATAAAAATGAGTATACTCAAATATTCAGTAAATCATCATTATATTCAGGCTGTTTTGAGCTGGATCTTAACAATTAATACAGTATTTTATAAAGATTTTTTCATTGGAGTAAAAGCGGACAAATGATAAATCATAACCTTATAGATAAAACTATTGAATATTATAAAAAGTATTCGATAGAAGATTATGTTGTTAAACCCGGACTGCCAATTTTATATTTTGGGGATCTGGAAGCATATAAAAAATCTGAATTAAAGATTATTACTGTAGGAAAAAATCCTTCAAACAATGAGTTTAAATTACATACTGCAGATAATTATTCTTTTTGCAGGTTTCTAAATTGGGATGATAAAAAACAGAATCTATGTGAAGTGTTAAACTCTTACTTTGAATCAGAGCCGTTAAAGCAGTGGTTTTCAAGTTTCGAGCCAATTTTAAATGGAGCATCTTCGTCCTATTATAATAGAAAAGAATATCCTAACAGGGCTTTACATACAGATATTTGTACACCTCTTGCAACTCACCCTACCTGGAGTAAACTGGAAAATTATCAAAGAAATTTACTTTTTTCAAAAGGTAATGAATTATGGATAGAACTGATTGAAGAATTACAGCCAGACCTAATGCTGATTTCAATTCCTAAAGAGTTATTTAAAAAATCTATAACAAGTGAAGGAAAACTTTTAATAACTTTTGATAAAAACAAAGACGGCAGTAAGAAAAAGTTCCCTTATAGAGTCGATTTACACACACATCAACTTAAAAGCGGGAAAAAAGTAAAGGTCATTTTTGGAAAGGCTGCTAATAAACCATTTGATACTATAACAAATGAACAAAAAAAAGTATTAGGTGAGTTATGCCGAAAATAATTCAGTTTACACATCCAGGAGGAGAACATAAGCCTGATGAAAGAAACGGTGGTCTCAAGTCTTGGAATACAGGTTCTCATAAAAGAAAATACATGCTATCCAGTGGAAAATATATATTAAATGAAAAAATACTAAAAGGGGATTTACTGTTCTGGGGAGAGTGGGAACCACCAAGCAGCGTTATCAAATTAAACAAAACCAATTTTTATGAACCTTTATGGCTTCATAAACCATTATTACCATTAGAACTGCCTTTATCAAACGGTTATCAGAAAAGTTATCAAAATACAGATCCATTTGTTTTTGGTAAAAGTTTTAAATATTTAGTCTGCAAGCAATTTAAACCCAAAACATTAAAAACTACTCAGCTTGCAAAACTTGATAAAGGTTCTGTTATTTTATTCGGTTCAACAGCGGGAAAAAATAGAGGAACATCTTTTTTTCAACTGGATACTGTTTTTGTTATTTCCAAATATATCGATTATGACATTTCTGATCCCGAAGCATTAATGAATGTTGATGACTTATACAGAAAAATTGTTTTTAAAATGGCGTTCCCTTTTCATAATAATAAACCACTTACTTTACGGCTTTATAAAGGAGCTACTTTTGAAAATAAATATAACGGAATGTATTCATTTGTTCCTGCAAGGGTATGGAATAATAATGCATCTGGTTTTCCACGGGTTAAACTTCATGATATTGAGTACCTGACAAATAACCTAAACAGCGCTCCCAAAATTACTGAATTACCGGATAATGAAATAAAAAAATTCTGGGAAAAGATAGTTAAGATCTCAAGAAAGCAGGGTTGTGTTGAGGGAGTTGGTTTTAATTATGTATTGCAGAAATAAATATTTAAATAAGGAGATCGTATATGGAGTTTAAATGCTTAAATTGCAGTAAACACAGTTTTTCTATTAAATTGGATTCGGAATTAGAAAGAGATCTTACATTCAGGCTTTATTGCCCGAAATGTGACACTTTTAATGTAATAATTACTGACAGTGAAACAAAACAAATAACAATAACAATATGAAAACAGCAAGAAAGATCATGCCTAAAAATCTTGATGTATTCATGAATAAAAAAACTATTGAATCTGCACTGAAAACAACAAAAAATAATTACCGTCAGTATGATCCAGGTTGGTATTTGTACAGGATGGTAATTAACTACAAAAAGAAAAAGGTTTCAAAAGAATTTATTGAACTTGTTTATGCTACTCTTTCTGCCTGGAACATGAACAGCCGTGGTGCCAGATTAAATAATTTTAATGATTTTGAAAAGAGTATTTTTGAAAATGAGAATATATTAAATAAACTAATAAAGTACAGCATTGAGGATCTAAAAAAGATAACAGTTGTTGAAATGCTTCGGGAATTATTTATGAATCTGAAATTGACAGAAGAGGGGAAGCCGGTTCTTGTTACATTCTCAAAAACAATACATTTCTTTCTTCCGGAATTGATTGCACCAATCGACAGAAAATATACTCTTAATTATTTTTATGGTAATACTAATGTCCCCAAAAAGAAAGAAAATCAGTTTAAAAAGTTTATTGATATTGAACTAGAGTTTTGCCGCATATCAAATATTACTGATTTGAGTAAATATATAGATAATATATGGAATGCAAATATTCCTAAGATACTTGATAATGCGATCATAGGATACATGAAAAATAATGAATAAAAAAGGTTTACCAGGGAGGTATTAATTATGAATTATCTGAAAAACAAACCCTACAATGATTTGCCTCTGCTGCCGCCTGATAAAAGGATTTTTGAAAGTATTTTAGTTTATAAAAAACTCTCACAGGCAAGGGCAGCTCTTGCTGAGCTTAAAGGACGGCTGCCTGTAATTCCCAATCCCTATATGCTTATAAATACACTTGTGCTGCAGGAAGCAAAAGACAGTTCCGAAATTGAAAACATATTTACAAGCTCTGATAAGATGTACAGGGCATTTACATCAAGCCGCTCTGATGAAGATCCAGCGACAAAGGAAGTTCTGCGATACCGTGAAGCTTTGTGGGATGCATATCAGAATTGCCGTCAATTAACAGATTGGAATATTGACTGGGTAGT
>JAVEUY010000214.1:0-5623 GCA_034005315.1 Ignavibacteriaceae bacterium
GGATGCTCAATCGTGGTTATTGGTATCTTTCCAAATTCTTTTGTGCCGTTGTATTTTTGTCCTAATCCTAATCCGAAAGAAAAATTACCATACTTTGCAACTGCCCCGAATGATTGCGGAAAAGAGTTATAAATTCTTTTCATTCCAATATCTGCAATCCAGGCTTCTTTAAGATTGGATGTATATTGATATGATATACCTGCAGAATAATTTTTCAATCCTGCTATTGCGGCAGGATTCATAAAACTGATATTTGATACATCATTGACTATTGAGGAATTACCGGATGAGTTTAATAGATTCAGACCATATCCCTGAGGAAATAAAAAGAGGTCATACTGAGTTGAGAGTTGCGCAAAAGTATTTATTGAAGCAAACACTAAAAAAACAAAAACATATTTTTTCATAAAGCCCCTTAAATATATTTTTAATGTTATAACGAAAGAAGCGAAATGCTCTCTAATATTTTCAGATTAACACTTCGCTTCGCTATTTAAATAATTTATTTGATTATTTTCTTTTCTCCTAAAACAGTTTCAACAGTTACTGCACCGATTTCCTGCAGATCATATTTTACGCGTGTGCTTGGTTTTTTAATTTTAATATATCTTCTAAGGTCAATCGGTGTTCCGATTACCACTGCATCGCATTTGGTATTATTGATTGTTGTTTCCAGGTCTTTCAATTGTGCAGCACCATATCCCATCGCAGGCAGTAAAGTTCCGATGTTTGGATATTTCTGATAAGTTGCAGTAATTGATTTAACAGTAAATGGTCTTGGATCAACTAATTCTTTTGCACCAAGTTTTTGAGCAGCAACCACTCCTGCACCAAATTTCATTTCACCGTGAGTAAGAGTCGGACCATCTTCAACAACAAGCACTCTTTTTCCTCTTATTATTTCCGGATGTTCAACTGTAACAGGAGAAGCACCTTCAATTATAGTTGCTTTCGGATTTATTTTTCTGATATTATCTCTTACTGTATTGATTCCTTCAACATCGGCAGTATCAATTTTATTAATAATAACAGCATCAGCCATTCTTAAAGAAGTGTTGCCGGGATAATAGTGCATTTCGTGTCCCGGTCTGTGCGGGTCTGCAACAGTGAAAGTAACATCAGCTTTATAGAATGAAAAATCATTATTACCGCCATCCCAAAGTATTATGTCAGCTTCTTTTTCTGCTTCTCTTAAGATCGCCTCGTAATCAACTCCTGAATAAATAACTCCGCCTCTTGCAACATGCGGTTCATATTCTTCAATTTCTTCAATTGTGCATTTGTGTTTTTTTAAATCGGCATAAGTTGCAAAGCGCTGAACTTTTTGTTTTACCAAATCACCATAAGGCATTGGATGGCGGATAGCAACAACCTTTTTACTGGCAGCAGTTAATGCTTCGATAATTTTTCTTGATGTCTGAGATTTACCGCAGCCTGTTCTGACTGCAAGAACAGCAATCACCGGCTTTTTACTTTTAATTTCTGTTTGTGCTGCTCCCAGTAATCTGAAAGAAGCACCAGCAGCATTAACAATAGAAGCTTTGGTCATAACATAATCAAATGTAATATCAGAGTATGAGAAAACAACTTCATCTACTTTAAGTTTCTTAATAAGATTTTCCAGTTCTTTTTCTTCATAGATTTTAATTCCGTTTGGATAAAGTTTGCCGGCAAGTTGTTTGGGATAAGTTCTGCCTTCGATATTTGGTATTTGAGTTGCAGTAAAAGCGACAACATTATAATCTTTGTTGTCTCTGAAGTAAACATTAAAATTATGGAAATCGCGTCCGGCAGCGCCCATAATCAACACATTCTTACGAGCCATAAAAATACTCTCCTTTGAGCTTTTGTTTTGAGTTGTTGAATAAAAAATTTTTGATTCATTTTTATTAATAATTTAATGTTCAAATTTAAGGATTTTTGTCAAGACTTGCGTTAGATTTTTTTAATTTACAGTTATAAAAAAAATCACTCTTTAATATTCTGAGGTGTGAAATGAAATCGCTCTTTATATTTACTTTTCTAACAGTTATAACCATTGCACAAAACAATCCAAAGTTTGATGATTATTTTTCAGATGAAACACTACGGATAGATTACTTTCATATCGGTGATGCAAAAACGGAATTTGTAACTATAGATAAACTGCATCGTTATGGCATTTGGGCTGGCAGCCTTAATCATCTGATTGATAATTTTAATAACGGAAGTTATTATGTAAAAGTTTATGATTCAGTTTCAGGAAAATTAATTTACTCAAAAGGTTTTGATACATTCTTCGGGGAATATGCTTCAAGCGATGATGGAATTAATGGAATTCAAAAAAGTTATCATGAAACTGCAATTATACCTTTTCCAAAAAACAAAATTGTATTTGCTTTGGAAAAGCGTGATGATAAAAATGAATTGAAGGAATTTTTCAGAACTGAAATTGATCCAAACAGTATTTTTATAATTAAAGATAAAATTGCAGATGAAACAGTTGAGATATTTAAACCAGTATTTAATGGTGATCCGCATAAAAAAGCTGATATAGTTATACTTGCTGAAGGTTACACAAAATCTGAAAAAGAAAAATTTGAAAAAGATATTAATCGTTTTGTAGGCTATTTCTTTGAACAGGAACCATATAAATCACAAAAAAGTGATTTTAATTTTTATGGAGTATTTAAACCATCTGAAGAAAGCGGCACTGATTTACCCGGTGCAGATATTTTTGTAAACACAATTCTTAACACAACATTCTGGTCGCTTGGCTCCGAAAGATATTTAATGACTGAAGATAACAAAACAATGCACGATCTTGCGGCTTTTGTTCCTTATGATGCAATATACATTCAGGTCAATCATTCACGTTACGGCGGCGGTGGAATTTATAATCAATTCTGTACTTACACAACCGATAATCAATTTGCAAAATATTTATTCACTCACGAGTTCGGGCATTCATTCAGTGGCTTGGCTGATGAGTATTATACTTCTGATGTTGCTTATAATGATTTCTTTAAACCAACAGTTGAGCCTGTTGAACCAAACATTACAGCTTTGTTGGATCCGGAAAATATAAAATGGAAAAAATATCTTAGCGAAGAAATTGAAATTCCTACACCATGGGAAAAGAAAGAGTTTGACACTTTTAGTTATGAATGGCTGAAAGAACGAAACAGATTAAACAGTTTTGTTTCTGAGTTAAAAAAGAATCGTGCACCTGAAAATGAAATAAAAGCTGCTGAAGAAGAATATGCACTGAAGGATAAACAGCAGTCAGAAAAGGTTGATAAATATTTAATGAGCAGCAAATACTGGAATAAAGTAGGTGCATTTGAAGGAGCCGGATATGTTGCAAACGGAATGTACAGACCTATGCTTGACTGCATAATGTTTTCCAAGGGCGATAAACCATTCTGTAAAGTTTGTGAGGGATCTATAAAATCAATTATAAGAAGTTATACTGAATAATTTTTTAATAAACTCTTTGCGTGAAAAAATCATTCACGCAAAGATTATTAATGCAAAGTTTATTTTAAATAAACCATCTTTTTGGTTTCTAAAAAACTACTTGCTTTTAATTGATAGAAATAAGTGCCGGATGCCAGATGCTTGTTACTTGATGCTAAGTTAAATTCAACTTCATAAGTTCCGGCAGGTTTTTGTTCATTAACTAATGTTGCAACCTCATTTCCAAGTATGTCATATACTTTCAATGTTACGAACCCCACCTCGTTCCTCTCCTTTATTAAAGGGGAGGATGAAGGAGGGGTTGGAATTGAATAACGAATTTTTGTTGAAGGATTGAATGGATTTGGATAATTCTGTTCCAATACAAATTCATTTGGTGATGAAATTTCTGCTTCAACAGTTTTGGAATATTCAAATGTTCCGTCAAAATCAATTTGCTTTAATCTGTATAGATATTTACCTGCAGAAAGATTTTTATCTGTATAAGAATAAATATGTGGTTTTGTAGTAGTTCCATTTCCAGAAACAAATTCAATGCTTTGCCAAGCCTCACTTCTTGCGTCTAGCTTCTTACTTCTTTCGATTTGGAAGCCGGAATTATTTGTTTCAGTTGCAGTTGTCCAGTTAAGTGTTAAATCATTATTTATAACAGAAGCAGTAAATGAAAGAAGTTCAACCGGAACATAATCAGGAACATAAGCTGTGGCTTCATTACCATAAATACTGTTATTTCCCATTGCGATAAGTTTTATTCTGTATGTGTAAATTTCATCCAGATTAACATTTGTATCTTCAAATGAATGTGTGATTAAGTCCGTTTCTGCTATTTTTACATAAGGATTATTGCTTTCAGGCAATCCTAATTTTCTCTGAAGCTCATAACCAACCATTCCATCGGGCGCCCAACCATCATTCCAGTTTAGTGTAACTTTTAATTCATTCTCACTTGCGACAGCTGTCAGCATACTTGGGGGAAGAGAAGGTGATAAAGGAATAACAGGATTTACTGATACATCATCAATGATAAAGAAATCGATATTATTGGAATTACCTTTATAATAAAATCCAAGTTGTATTTTCTCGGGAGTTTCCATCGGGATGATAACATTTTCAGGTCCCATATTAGTTGTAGCATTTAACTCCCATATAGAATTCCAATCTGTTCCTGAGTTTGTAGTATAAGCACATCCTACTGTTACTGTGTCAGACCACCAATCTTCAAAATATTTAAAATTTATTTCTGCCCATCCACCGTCCTGAACAATAAGTTCGGGTGAAATGATATATGAATATCCATTGAAAAGGGGATCCCAGCTAAATCTGATTTCTCCAGATGAACCGCCAGCCTGATTTGTATTTGACCATGACCAGTTATTTTGTCCTAATGGACCGATTGCCTGCCATCCATCTAAGTTGTTGTTAAAAGTATATTCATAATTGTAATACATTATTTCAAATCTATAGAAATACCAAACAGGCGATACGGATGCTCCGTTTGAGTTATATTCAACAACTTTCCAGAAGTATTTACTTTCAGTTAGTTGTCCGTATTCACTTACTGAGTAACTGTTAAAAACAGTTGATGGAGAACCATTTTTAACGCGCACAGAAGCATCGGAATTAAACACCAATAAAGAATCACTTGAAAAATAAACTTCGTTGTATGTAACACCGGAAGGATTTTGCCAATACAAAATGTGGTTGGATGTTGAAATACCTTTAGCGCCGTTTGCTGTCATAGGATTATATGCAGCATCAGGAACCTGAGAATATAATAGTCCGGCACAGAGAACGATAATAACAAATAACTTATTCATACTATCTCCTGTTTTATAGTTAGAAAACTATTTTAAATAAATCATCTTTTTGGTTTCTAAAAAACTACCGGCTGTTAATTGATAGAAATAAGTGCCGGATGCAAGATGCTTGTTGCTTGATGCTAAGTTAAATTCAACTTCATAAGTTCCGGCAGGTTTTTGTTCATTAACTAATATGGCTACTTCATTTCCTAAAACATCATAAACTTTCAATGTTACAAACCCCACCTCGTTCCTCTCCTTTATTAAAGGGGAGGATGAAGGAGGGGTTGGAATTGAATAACGAATTTTTGTTGAAGGATTGAATGGATTTGGATAATTCTGTTCCAATACAAATTCATTTGGTG
>JAVEUY010000003.1:0-27071 GCA_034005315.1 Ignavibacteriaceae bacterium
CAATGAGAGCAATAAGACAAGAAAGTATTTTAGTTTCACTTCTCACCTCAATATATTTTGAGATTTTGTAGTTGTAACTTAAATAATAGTTAATTCATTGTAAAACTATAAAGTAAATTTTTCTTTGTTTGGTTTTTAATTTAAAAGTGCAACAAACCCAACTCCGTTAAGAAATTGGGTTTGTATGGATCGGATTTGTTTTTATTAATTGGTAATCTGCTGTAGGCAAAAGCCCTGTGTTTACAACGAGACTTATTTTTCATCAACCAATAAATATCCAATAAATAATAGCCACAACTGCTGCCACAGCGCTTAAACCTAAAAGCCCTATTAAACCATAAAAAGTAATATCGTTAAGAATATTTTTTTCTTTACCGTTATTTGTTTCGGTTTTCATAAAGTAATTCCTTTCAAATCAATTAATTTGATTAAATACTCAGTTAATTAAATAAGAAGTTGAAAGGATAAACTATGTGCTGGTTGAAAAGATGACAGTAAGAAAAGTTTTAAAACGAAATGTGGCTGAAAATCCGCCGTTATAAATTCTTCTTGAATCAGTAATATCTGATATTGCTATCAGATCATTTTTATCATAAAGGTAATGGAAAGAAGCATAGTTTCGTTCCTGGTTTTGCTTAACCGGATTCAGATTACTACGTGCAGTACTTAATTCGCTGCTGTAATAATAAACCTGGATACTTGTTTCTGAAAATTTTGCAACAGAATAATCGTTACTGTTTGAAATCTGAGTAATTTGAATACCAAACAGTAAAATCACTAAAAGTGCATTGATACTTTTTGCTTTATGTAATCTGTTAAACAGCAAAATAATTTTTATTAAATATTAAGTAATTAATGTTTTTATATCAGAAAGAATTTTTTTATTTGCAAGTATAAGCAAAATATCGCCTGCTTCAATTGTTGTAGCTCCTTTAGGTACAAGATATTGTTCATTCCGGTTTATCAGCACAATAAGACTATCTTTCGGCAGACCAAGTTCAACCACGCTTTTTCCGGCAGCAATAGAAGTGTCGGATATATAAAAATCATAGAGATCGTTTTCATCACCTTGTCTAGATTCAAATTCAATAGGGGATCTGATCTTTTTAATAAACGGCGCATCAAGTTTAAGCCATTTTGCAACGTAAGTTAAACTCCAGCCCTGCAGCAATGCGGATGTAAAGACAATAAAAAATACAATACTGAAAATTAAACGTGCATATTTAACTTCTGCTAATAAAGGAAATGTTGCCAATATAATCGGAACTGCTCCACGAAGACCAACCCAGGAAATAAAAACTTTTTCTTTAAAACTTACCTTTGCAAAAATTAAAGATATAAATACAGCAATCGGGCGGGCAATAAACATAAGGACAACAGAAAGTACTAGTCCAATACCAATTATTGGAATTATCTCTGAAGGAAAAACTAATAATCCGAGTGTTAAAAACATGCTTATCTGTCCAAGCCAGGCAAGCCCATCAAAAAATCTTAACAAACTTTTCTTTTGAACAAAATCCCTGTTGCCAACTGCAATACCTGTAAGATAAACTGCAAGGAAGCCGCTTCCGCCGATTAAATTTGTTGCTGCATAAATCATACAAGCTAAACCAACTAATAAAACAGGATAAACTCCTTCATTTTCAAGTTTGATTTTATTCATTATTAAAACAACTACTCTTCCCATTGTCAAACCAATCAGAAATCCAAAACCAAATTGAAATACTATTAACTTTACAAAACTCAGCCAATCAGAAAAGGGATTTGTAATTGTTTCAATCAG
Source organism: Ignavibacteriaceae bacterium (assembly GCA_034005315.1). Lineage (GTDB taxonomy): Bacteria > Bacteroidota > Ignavibacteria > Ignavibacteriales > Ignavibacteriaceae > IGN3. The sequence goes on from JAVEUY010000003.1 coordinate 1,784, forward strand.
ACTAATTGTTAAAAATATTGCCATCGGATCATTACTGCCTGATTCAAATTCCAGAAGCGGTTTTAAATTATCTTTTAGACTTACATTTTTAGAACGGAGTACATTAAATACTGCGGCAGCATCTGTTGATGATATAATTGCTCCTAAAAGTAAACCATAAATGATATCTATATTAAGAATGTATGAAGCAATTACCCCAAATACCAAAGCCGAAATTATCACACCAAACGATGCAAGACTTAATGCCTGAAATCTTATCGGTCTTACATCTTTTAAACTTGTACTTAAACCACCTGAAAAAAGTATAAACAATAGAGCAATGATTGCAATATTTTGTGCAATTAATGCCTCATTAAAGTCTATCCCGCCTATTCCTTCCGAACCGGCAAGCATACCAAGAGCAATAAATAAAATAAGAGTCGGCAAGCCAAGGTTATCAAATATCTTTGCAAATATTATACTTAACAGAATAAGTATCGCACTGCCGAGTAAGAAATAATCAAGAATCATATTGTCATAAGTTATTGGAACTGATTTTTATAAAAACTGATGGTCAATTTAAAAAACTTAGGGCTACATTTCTAATTTATTATTTACATCGGAGTCTTAAATCCTAAAATTATTGTTAAATATTATTGCCTGGTAATACTTTTAATATGCTTAATGGGAAAAACTACCGATAAAGTTATTATTGTATTGTTTTAAATCAAATTCAGAGGGTTTTTAACGGCAAATCTTTTGTAAATAGATTATATTTGAGCCCAATTTAACTGTTTAAATGAATACTAAAGAATTATTAAAAAAATATAGTAAACCGGAAAATTTTATCAACCGTGATTTAAGCTGGGTCGAGTTCAATAAACGTGTTCTTGATGAAGCACTTAATCCTGAACTGCCTTTGCTCGATAAGATTAAATTTATTTCAATATTCTGTTCTAACCTTGATGAGTTTTATATGATAAGAGTATCAGGTATAAAAGAACAGATTGCAGCAGATATCCTGGAACCGGCAATTGACGGACTTACACCTATAGAACAGCTTAATAAAGTTGAGATTATGTTAAAACCATTACTCAAAAAACTTGATAATTATTGGCTGAATGAAATTATACCCGCATTAAAAGAACAAGGTATTAGTCTTCTTTCTCTTAATGAGCTTAGTGATGCTGATAAAGAGAAACTTACAAATTATTTTAAAAAGGAAATATTTCCTGTTTTAACTCCGCTTGCTTTTGATCCCGGGAGACCGTTCCCATATATATCTAACCTTAGTTTAAATCTTGCTATCCTTATAAAAAAACCAAATGGTGAACAGCATTTTGCAAGAGTTAAGATGCCCAGTATTTTACCAAGATTATTGCAGATCGATAACATACTTGAACCGAATAAATTTTTTAATGCCGATGGAAATTTTTCTGCTGCATACATCTGGCTTGGTGATATTATCAAAGATAATTTGAATTTACTTTTCCCGGGGATGGAAATTGTTGAAGCACATAGATTCAGAATAACCAGAAATACAGATATTGAACTTCAGGAAGATGAGGCTGATGACCTGCTAAGTGTTATGGAAGAAAATATCAAACAAAGAAGATTCGGCAGTGTTGTAAGATTAGAAGTGGGACATCCAATGCCCGATTTTATGCTTGATACATTAATCGAGAATCTTGAAATAAGCAAAGAAGATGTTCATATGTCCGATGGACCTCTTGGGCTAAGTGATGTGATGAGTTTATATAATCTGCCAGTTCATCAATTAAAAGAAAAGCCATTTTATCCTGTTACACCAAAAGTATTTGAAGAAGAGGAAGATTATTTTTCAATACTAAGACAGAAGGATATTCTTCTTCATCACCCGTATCATTCATTTACTCCGGTTATTGATTTTATTAAAAATGCTGCACTTGATCCGGATGTATTAGCAATAAAGCAGACACTGTATCGCGTAGGATCCGATTCTCCGATTATCAAATGTTTAATCGAAGCAGCAGAAATGGGAAAGCAGGTTGCAGTGCTTGTTGAATTAAAAGCAAGATTTGATGAACAAAATAATATTTTCTGGGCAAGAGAACTTGAAAAAGTCGGAATACATGTTGTTTATGGTTTGGTTGGATTAAAAACACATGCTAAAATGACTCTTGTTGTAAGAAAAGAATATGACGGTGTAAAAAGATATGTGCATATTTCAACTGGAAATTACAACCCGATTACTGCAAAGCTTTATACTGATCTGGGATATTTTACTTCGGATGAAGATATATGCGGTGATGTATCTGATATATTTAATTTTCTTACCGGCTACTCAAAACAAAAAGAATATAAAAAACTGCTGGTATCACCTGTAAATATGCGTGAGAAAGTTTTAGAACTGATTAACAACGAAACTGAAAATGCCTTAGCTGGTAAAGAAGCAAAAGTTTATTTAAAATTAAATGCGCTTGTTGATCCTTCAGTTATATCCGCACTGTACGAAGCATCAACTGCAGGCGTAGAAATAAAACTTGTTGTCCGCGGTGTCTGCAGTTTAATTCCGGGCGTTATGGGATTAAGTGAAAATATCGAAGTAAGAAGTATTGTAGGCAGATATCTGGAACACAGCAGGGTTTTTTATTTTTACAACGATGGTGATGAAAAAGTATTTATCAGCAGCGCAGATATGATGCAGAGAAATCTTGATAGAAGAGTTGAAGTTGCCGTTCCGGTTGAAAACCAGAAATTAAAAGATGAAATAATAAGTACATTGATAAGAGTTACTTTAAAAGATAATGTTAAAGCACGCTTACTGCAGCCCGATGGCAGTTATGAATTTGCTGAACTAAAAGAAACAACCAAGAGGGTTAACAGCCAGGAATGGTTCATGAAGCATTCATTAAAAGCAGCCGGTGTAAAAAATAAATAATTTTTTTAGAGTAATCTTAACTTTACAACGCATAAATAATTTTAAAATAATATATCTGTAACAATTAATATTTTTAAGGTAAGATAATGTCCGAAATAACAAAAAGCAGCCTGGTAAATTCAATTAAAAACGTAAAGCATCCGGAGTTAAATACTAATCTGATCACCCTAAACTCAGTTAAAAAGTTCGAACAAAAAGATGGCGATATATTTTTAGAACTTTCTCTTACAGCACAAAACTCTGAAGATATTAAAAATGCTATAATAGCCCGTATAAAAGATGACTTTAAGGAAATAAAAAAAGTTAATCTGAATCTTCAGACTAAAGTGTCTTCGCATATTTCAACTCATAAAGATCCACGTAAAGATGCAATATTACCTGGAGTTAAAAACACAATAGCAGTTGCCAGCGGAAAAGGCGGAGTAGGAAAAAGCACAGTTGCAGTTAATCTTGCTGTAGCATTAGCTCTGGATGGTGCTATGGTTGGTTTAGTAGATGCAGATATTTATGGACCAAGCATTCCATTAATGCTTGGCGCAAATGACAGACCAAAAGTATATCAGGCAGAAAATTCAGTTAAGATTGTACCGCTTGAAAATTACGGAATTAAATTTATGTCTATCGGTCTTCTTGTTGATGAAAAAGATCCGATAATATGGCGCGGTCCGATGGCAAGCGGAGCAATTAAACAATTTATGACCGATGTTGATTGGGGCGAACTTGATTATTTGATTTTCGATTTACCTCCCGGTACAGGTGATATACAGCTTACACTTGTTCAGACAATTCCTTTAACCGGTGCTGTTATTGTTACAACACCTCAGGAAGTTTCATTAATTGATGCCCGAAAAGCGCTTAAAATGTTCGAGCGGGTAAATGTGCCGGTACTTGGTGTGGTGGAAAATATGAGTTACTTTATCGCTCCTGATACCGGAAAGAAATATGATATCTTTGGTGTTGGCGGAGGAGAAAAGATTTGCAGCGAATTAAATGTAAATTTACTTGGCGGTATTCCAATCGATCCGCGTATCAGACAAGGCGGTGATAATGGCAAGCCGATGGTTTATGCAATCCCTGATGCAGATGAATCAAAAATATTAATGGATATATCAAGAAGACTTACTGAACAGGTAAATATCCGTAATGCTGGTTCAAATGATAAAATTGAAATTGATCTCGGCGATAACGATTAAACGTTACTAATTTTTATTTCAACCGGAGTTATACAACATTATTAAAACGTTTAATTCATCATTCCATTTACAAAAGATGAATTGTCCCGGGTTCTTTTTTATAAACACAAATTATTGATAATGAAATAACTCCGTACAGACGATTGATCAGGTATTTGATACAGCATTTTCTGTAACGTAGGTTTATAAACAATCTGTGGAATTTGAATAGCAAATTTACTGATTTACTTTTATTTTAAGACCAACAAAAAAAGTGAGGAAAGAAAATGAAAAAATTAGCGTTATTCTTTTTCGTACTTTCTGTTACAGTTGCTGCTCAATCATTACCTATCGCAGGAAAAACCTTTACTGTAAAATATAATCCTGCCGAAACAAATATCTTTACAAACGATTCCAGACTCACCCTCGTTTACGCATTTGATTTCTGGAGCATAAAAGGATATGCATCAGATGGTGTGGATGCTTTATTTAAAAATGTTTTAAATCCTGATCAAGGAAGAAAAAATGAAATTAATATGTCAGGTGCAAACGGAATCTTTTCTGCTGAGATAAATATTCCCGATTCAGCTACATTGCTCTCATATTATATTACTGACGGAAATAGTTTTGACTATAATAATAATAAAACTTACACAAGTTATATTTTTGACAATACAGGTAAACCTGTTAAAGGAGCACGATTCAGAAATATAGATTTCTTAATTTTGGCTGGTGCTGATAATAAAACCGGTATCAATGAAATTGAAAACGAACTGAAAGACTATCCTGATTTTCATCTTGCCCGTTTTGTACTATGGGAGAAAAAATTTAAAGATGGAAAAGACTTCGCTAAGATAATTAAGCTAAAAGATGATTTTGAAAAAGAATTCGAAGCACTGAAAGAAAAATATCCTGATGATTATGAACTGTTAAACTCACAAGCTAAAGGCTACTTTGCTTTTCAATCAAGTTTAAATAATCTTTTTACACCTTATTATTTAGAGGTTAACGAAAAAATTGTAAAAATTGCAGAGCAGATTCCGGATGGCAAAAGATCTACACCCGTTCAAAGAGCTTACGATATAAATCAACAGCAAAAAAAATCAGCTCAGTTCAATGAGAAAATTGTAGGAAGCCCTTCAATTGATTTTGAATTTGTATCAAGAAAAGGTGAAAGTAAAAAGCTTTCAGATTATAAAGGTAAAGTTGTTCTTTTAGATTTCTGGGGAACCTGGTGCGGACCTTGCGTTGGCGAAATACCAAACCTGGTAAAAGCTTATACAAAGTTCAAAGACAAAGGATTTGAAATAATCAGTATCAGCAGCGATTTAATGTTTGATACCAAAAAAGAAAGTGAGTTTGATAATTTTACCGAAACAAATAATATGGGCTGGACTCATGTTTTAGACGATAAAAACAAAACTATTCACTCATTATATAATATTACACATTGGCCAACTTTGTATCTGGTAGATGAGAATGGAATAGTAATAAGAAATGAAAATAATTTAAGAGGAAATGATCTGGATACAGCTTTGTCGGAAGTATTACAGTAAATTTATTTTTTAGTTTATTATTTTGTTTAATTATCTTTCGATGCGGTATTTATTCCGCCGGACAGACCGGTTATTTATAGAACTTAAAAATTATGAATCAGATGAAGACTCAGGTACAAAGAGCATTAAACAATATCAGACCATATTTACAGGCTGATAACGGAGATATTGAACTTATCGATATTACTGAGGATGGAATTGTAACTGTAAAATTTCTCGGTGCCTGCAAAACTTGTCCGCTTTCTGTAATGACTTTAAGAGCAGGGGTTGAAAGAACTATTATGAAAGAAGTTCCATCTGTAAAAAGAATTGAGGCAACCAGTTAATTGTATGACTGATTTATTAAATAAAAAAATATTTTACTACTTTCTTGTTTTTTCCGGAATAGCAGTATTAATCTATTTGCTCTATATATTAAGCAATGTTGTAGTTCTTTTTGTGCTTTCAGTGCTGCTGGGTTTTATCTTTGCACCATTTGTAAGACTTTTAGAAGGTAAAGGTTTATCCAGAACTATTTCTACCTTAAGTGTTTTTCTGTTATTTGCACTTTTAGTTTATCTCGCTCTTTCATCATTTATTCCTAAACTGGTCTATCAAATGGATCAGCTTATTATATCATTAAAAGATTTTTCACTTAATGAAGAACTGAATATAATCGAACAAAAATTACTTGGTGTTTTTCCGTTCTTTGATAAAGGTAATCTGGTAAAGAAAGCTGAAGATATTATTTCTTCTTCATTTAGCGATCTGATAAATCATCTTACAACATATCTCGGCAGTATTTTTTCAGTTGCAACTTTTCTTGTAATCGTACCATTTATTACTTTCTTTTTATTAAAGGATACTGACGCAATTCAGAAAGGACTTATTTATAAAGTTCCGAATAAATATTTTGAAATGTCATACTGGATTCTTAAAAGAGTAACACTTCAGCTTGGCAGATTTGTAAGAGCATGGATTTTTGATGCAGCATTTGTGGGCGTTTTTGTCGGCTTTGGTTTTTATTTTATCGGTTTACCAAATGCTCTGCCGCTTGGAGTAATTGCTGGTTTAGGTCATCTGGTTCCTTATTTTGGTCCTATTATCGGCGGTATCCCTGCTGTGATTTTATCAATAATGATTACCGGAAATCTTTCGATGGTGCCATTAATACTTTTAGTAGTCGTTTTAACTTATACTCTTGATAACGGTTTTGTACAGCCCTATGTTTTTTCTAAAAGTGTTGATATCCATCCGATACTTATTATACTTTTAATTATTACAGGTAGTGAATTGTTCGGTATTATCGGAATGCTGCTTGCAGTACCAACTGCTACTATAGTAAAAACTGCATTGAAAGAAATCTACTTTGCTTACAAGAATTACAGTATCGCAAAGCTGTAAAGGAATTTAAATTTTTTCCTCAATGATTTTCTTAATCACATCTACTGATGTTATCCCGTCAGCTTCAGCACTAAAATTTGTAATTATCCTGTGACGTAAAACCGGAAGCATAACAGATTTTATATCATCTATATTTGGTGTAAATCTTCCTTCAATAATAGCTTTAGCTTTTGCTGCAAGTACAAGATACTGAGATGCTCTTGGTCCTGCACCCCATGTTACCCAATCTTTAATATATTTAGGAGCGTTAGCGTTTACAGGTCTTGTCATATTAGAAATTTTAACGGCAAACTCAATTACATTTGGTGCTACCGGAACTTTTAACACAAGCTCCTGATAGTTTATTATTTCCTGAGCAGTAACAACTTTATTAAGCTGAGCTTTATACTGGCTTGTTGTTGTCTGAACAACTTTAACTTCTTCCTCAGCAGTCTGATAATCTAACCAAAGATTAAACATAAACCTGTCCAGTTGGGCTTCCGGCAACGGATATGTTCCCTCCTGCTCTATTGGATTTTGTGTTGCTAAGACAAAGAATGGTTCAGGAAGCTGATAAGTTTTTCCTGCTGCTGTTACTTTATGCTCCTGCATTGCTTCAAGTAATGCAGCCTGTGTTTTGGGCGGGGTTCTGTTAATCTCATCAGCAAGAATAATATTTGCAAACACCGGTCCTGATATAAATCTGAAATTTCTTTGCTTTGTTATACTGTCTTCATCAAGGATTTCTGTTCCGGTAATATCGCTTGGCATCAGATCAGGTGTAAATTGTATCCTGCTGAACTTTAAATCCAGAACTTCTGCAAGTGTTTTGATCAATAAAGTTTTTGCCAAACCAGGTACACCAACAAGTAAACAATGCCCGCGTGAAAGCAATGCTATAATCAGGTGATCAATGACAGAACTCTGACCAACAATTACTTTAGAAATTTCATTTCTGATCTCATCAATTTTTTTATTAAGCTGTTCTACCAGCAGAACATCTTCTTTACCGGAATTCAGATTACTCAATTTTTGCCTTTTGTTTTACTTAGATTCTTACTTCCCAAAATATTTTCTTTTTAATTTCTGCTATCCATTTTTCGTATTCATTTTGTTTCTTAAAATCATCTGCTAATTTTTTAATTTCAGAATAGTCAGATTCAAGATCCGCTTTATGCTGCGGAATGTGGGCTTTAAGCCATACGATATGATAACCATAAGTGCCTTGTGCATATTCAAGTCTTCTTGGATAGCCGATTTCTCCCTGTTTTAATTTTCCTACAGCATCAAGTAAAGCCTTGTCTAATTGATTCATATAAAATGTTCCAAGCTCACCTCCAAATGGAGCAGTCTCTTTATCCTCGCTGTATTTTTTAGCATAATCCTGAAAAGTTCCGAATCCTTTTTGTATGCTGTCACGTATTTCACTAAGAAAATCTATTGTTTTTAAATCAGCATCTTCATCAGCTTTTATTTTGATAAGAATATGCCTGGTATTAACAGACTCACCTCGCTTTTCAAGCATCTGGATTATATGAAAACCAACCGGCGACTCAATAACTTCTGAAATCTCTCCTACATTTAATTTAAATGCTGCTTCTTCAAACTCAGGATAGAACACACCTTTTTTTACAAATCCAAGATCACCGCCCTGAGCAGCACTGCCGGGATCATCAGAATATTTTTTTGCCAGCTCAGAAAAATCTGCTCCTGCTTTAATCGAGTCAAGTAAAGCTGATGCTTTATCATAAAATTTCTTTTTTAGTTTTTCACTTGCTTTTGGATTCTGGAATATATGATAGATTGTTACTTTTTCCGGTATCATACCGATACTGTCTTTATAAGTGTTAAAGAATTCTTCAACTTCTCTTCTGGTTGCCTGAACTTTTCCGAAATTTTTTTCCTGTAAACGCTGTGACATAAGACTTTTTCTTACTTCATCTCTCAGCTCACGTTTAATCCTATCGATACTCATACCGTAAATTTTTTCTATGTTGGCAACAGAGCCGTATTGCTGAGTGAATACATTTATCTGATAATCAATTCTCTGATTTATTTCATCTTCTGATATGATTACAGAATCGATATCTGCCTGGGCATAAATTAATTTTTCTTCGATCATTGAATTTAATATCTGATCACGCAAACCAGGTGTGTTCGGATCCATCTGGCGTTGTGATGCAAAAACACTGACCTGAAAATCAAGTTCACTTTTCAGAATTATTTCATTATCTACTACCGCAACAATTTTATCCAGGGTTTCCTGTGCAAATATATTTAAAGTGAATAAGGTTAGAATTGCTAATAATTTTATTTTCATTTTTTTATCTCAATATCATTCTTGGAGTAAAGTTCTTTTATATGGTTTTCAATAGCTTCTGTTTTCAATTCTGCTTTATATCTTTTGGTTATTTCTTCTTTGATAGACTCAACCGGCAATTCCGATCCTTTTGAATATTTAGCAAGAAATTGTACTAATGAATAATACCCCGGCTTTTCTGTAATCACAATGCTGACTTCCTGAGGATAAAAATCCTTAATTATTTTAGCAATCTGAACAGGATAAAGATTTGATTCTTTAACTACCAGCAAATTTGCTTTTTTAACAACGGATAAATCATTCTCAAATATATTCAACGCATTCTGCCAGCCTGACTCAACAGCGATATTCCGGAACTTAATTGCCTTATCTGCATTATTAAAGTAAATCTTATTAAGTTTAAAATAATCTTCATCGGCTGTGAAGTATAATTTATTTTTTTCATAATATTCAGCAAGATTATCCTCTGATACATTAATATCTTCATCATCAATTATCTGACTGATATAAATCGAACCTGCCAATTTCCTTTTTGAATCATTAATGATTTTAAGGAAATCATCTTTTTTTGTTATACCTTCATTAACAGCTTTCTGATAAAGCAGTTCATCGTACACCCATAACCTGATAATATTATTTTTTTCTTCAGTTGTTAATCCCGAAGTATCAACCAGAGAAGCAAAAGCTTCCCTGGTTAAATAAGAATCATTAACACGTGCTATATATTCTGTTTTCTGTTTTTTTTCTGAACAGCTGCCTATTATCAGAACTACAGAAAATAAAATAATACTACTTAGTGTATTGTGTAAAAGCTTTACGCAATTGATCATAATTAATTACCGGAGAATATCTTTTCTTTAACGAATCTAAATATTCATTTTCAAGTCGCTTACTTTCATATTCCTGAAATGCACCTGATACTTCTGCTTTTGCTTCTTCAAAAGTTTTTAATCTTGCAGGATCTTTTTCATCTAATCTTATTATTGAAAAACCGCCCTGATTAGGAACAGGCTCTGAAAAATCTCCGGGCTTAGATAATCCGTTAGCAATCTTTGATAAGTCTGAGCTGATAATCTGAAGTTCATACACACCATGTTTTTCTTTCATATTAGGGCGTTCAGTTTTTGAAGCAAGTGTATCAAAGCTTTCACCTGATTTTAACAGATCATAATAATGTCTGGCTACGGAATCTTTTCTGACAAATATTTCTGTAAATGCCACTCTGTTATCCCACTTATATTTTTCCATATTCTTCTGATAAAAATCATGAAGCTTAATGCTATCGATTTTTACTTTATTCCAGACTTCGTCTTCCTGCAGTTTGAAGATAAAGATTCCATTTTGATAATCTTTCATCAGTTCAGCAAATTGTGCATCAGTTTTATCCAACGTCATTGCTTTTTCTTCCAGCACCTGCTGATCAGAATATTTTTTTATTGCTTTGTTTATTAAATCTCTGTTAAATCTTTTGCCGGTAAACTCGGTATCAGTTTTAAGTCTGGAATAAAAATCATTTACACTTTCTGCATCATTTGTAAATGAATAAAGAGTTTTATTACCAAGAGCAACTTCTCCTTTCAGTTCACCGCCGATAATAGTTGAATCGTTTTGATCTAACAATTGATTAAATGTATTATCATCAAGTCTGAAGTTAAATTCTTTTTTGTAACTCTCAACTAGATCGGTATAAAGATCATTGTAACGTGATCTCTTAAGAAGATTTTTTAAATTTTCTTTATCTTCTTCAAAACCCGGATAAGATTCTTTTTCAGTAAGTTTGATAACGTGTAAACCAAAATTTGTTTTAACAACATCCGAAACCTGTCCAACACCAAGATTAAATGCAGCTTCATCAAACTCTGGCACCATCATTCTGCGCTCAAAGAATCCAAGATCACCGCCTTTATCTTTTGTGCCGGTATCATCCGAAAATCTTTTTGCAACTTCGCCAAAATCCCTGCCTGCTTTTAGTTCAGCTAATACGCTATCCATTGTTGCATAAGCAGCGGCAGTATCAACAGATCCATCTGGATTTGAATAACTGATTAATATATGGCTAACTCTTATTTTAGGAATTCTTTGTTTGATATCGGTTACTTTTATGATATGAAAACCAAAACGGGTTTGCACAACCTGCGGATAAATACTGTCTTTCGGTGTATTATAAGCAGCATCTTCAAATTCATACGGTAATTGACCGGCAGTGAAATAAAAAATATCGCCGTTTTTTGCTTTGGAAAAATTATCCTGAGTATGTTTCTGCACCATTGATTCAAAAGACTGCCCTTTTTTTATGCTGTCAAGTATAGCCTGAGTTTTATTTCTTGCAGCAAGTTCTCCGGTTGAGTCCGGTCTTATCATTATATGACTTGCTCTTATTTCAGGTTTTCTTGTTTCATACAAGTCTTTTATGTTTGGTTCAACAAGATACTTTTCTAAAATATACGATGAACCGACTTGCTTTTTATAGTTCTGTAGTTCATCGTTCAATTCCTGATCATTCTGATAGCCTCGTAATTTAGCATCATCAAGCTTCATCCTGAAGTTAGTATAAAGCTCAGCAAAATTTTTATAGTTCTCAAAACTATCTTTAGCTGCTATCTCTAAACTACCTGCATTTTTAGTATAAGCATTTTCAAACTCGTCCATTCTGATCATTGCATCGTCATACTCAGCAATTACAATCTTTGAGTGTTCGGTAGAACAGGCTGTTATCAGAAATGTTAATAAGGCTGCTAAATAAATGGAAATCCTTAAAGACATTTTTATCTCCTTTATAGTTTTATAAATTTAACTTAGAATTTTATCACTTGAAGGTTTGAAAATCAAGGTAATTTTAAGCTGATCAATGCAGTTTATACAAAGACCAGCCTTCAATTACTATTTTAGCAAACTCATTTTAATAACTTGCTGACCGCTTTTAGTTAACATTTTCACAAAATATGTTCCGCTTGATAAATCCGAACCATCAACAGATAAATTATATGACCCGGAAATAACATTCTCATTTAATAATGTTTTCACTTCGTTACCAAGCATATCGTATAAAGTGATTTTAACATTTCCTTCTTCAGGAATTATAAATTGTAAAGTTGTAACCGGGTTAAACGGGTTCGGATAATTTTGAAATAGTTTATACTCATTAAGACCGGTTATAAAAACTTCAACTTCATTTGAATAATCGTAACTGCCGTCAAGATCAATTTGTTTTAGTCTGTATATATATCCTGCGGCATTTAAATTATTATCGGTGTAATTATAAGTAATCCTGTTTGTAGAGGAGCCGCTTCCACTAACAAATCCGATTGTTTGATAAGTACCTGTAATTTCTTTTCTCTCAATTTCAAATCCATAGTTGTTTGTTTCGCTTGCTGTAATCCATTGAAGCTCAACTTTTCCATTAACATATTCAGCTTTGAATGAAGTTAATTCAACAGGAACAACAATAGCATTTATAGCACTAAGAGCATTAATAATTCCCCAGCCATATTGATTATTAGGATTTGTGCTGCGTGAAGCAGTTGATCTTAATATATCTAATACTTCCATCGGAGTAAGTAAAGGATTTTTTTGAAGCAACAATGCACAAACTCCTGCTACTAACGGACAGCTAAAAGAAGTTCCGGAACCATAACTATATCCATTACCACTGGTTGTTGCAATATAATCATTGCTTCCCATTGCCATCAGATCAGGTTTAATTCTTCCGTCAACCGTTGGACCGACACTGCTGAAATATGTAACAGCACCGGAACTTGAAACTGCTCCAATTGTAATAACACTATCTCCGTCAGCAGGTGCACCAAGTGTGTTGTGTGAAGAGTTATTACCTTCATTTCCTGCGGAATTAACAACTGTAATTCCAAGACTTACAGCATAATCAGCAGCTATAGTTATTCTTGCAGTATTTCCATCCATATCCTGCCAGGTATAACTTGTATAAGGCGGATCAAAATCCAAATAACCCAAAGAGGTTGAAGTTACATCAACACCTAAGCTATCAGCCCACTCCATTGCTGCAATCCAGTTATCTTCTTCCTGCGGAGTTTCTCCCGGATCAACTTCCGTCCTTGCTAAAAGAAAAGTTGCACCATAAGCGGGTCCGATTAATTCTCCTTGTTTAAATCCGCCAATAAGCGAAAGAGTAGCTGTTCCGTGTGAATGTCCTGTAAGATTTGGACTATGAGTCGCGAAATCATAAGTAGATGCTATGTTCATAATTGAGAAAACTTCGTGAGTTAAATTAGAAAAACCGGCATCCATTACGCAGATCACAATACCTGCTCCGTTATAACCTGAATCGTGAACAGCGGGTACATTTATTTGATTAAGCTGAGTAAAAGAATCTCCGTAGTTCAAAGAATAAATGCCTTCAGGTTGTGTAATCTTATTTATAACATTTTTTGAATATTCATACTCAACATCATCTTTTCTGCTTACATAAATTCCAACAATATCAAGCTGCTTTACAAATGGATATTGACTTATACGATTAATTACATCAAGAGCTGCATAACCACTGACAGCATTAAACCATTTTGATTTTTGTTTTATAATAAAACCATCTTTAATTAATTGTTCGATATAAGTCTGGTTTACAGGAAGATCAGAGTATTTTAACAAACCTGATTTATCCAAAACCTTTGCTCTTCTTTCCAATGATTTTTGAGTTACAACAGTTTCAGGATTATCAAAGTACTTTTGAATGTCATTACCCTTATCACTAAAATCAACCCAAATAAGATAATTTTCCATTTGACCTTTAGATTGAATTTCTGTCTGCAATCTCTTTGAAATTTTTTCATTTGAATTTTGTGCAAATACATTCAATGTCCCTAACAAGACCAAAGCGATAGTAATATTTCTCATTTAACTTCCTTTATTTAATTATTTAACTCTAGTACCATTTTTAACTGATTCAGATACATTTAGAACCTGTAAAGTTCCATCTGCATTTTCAACTGCTAAGATCATACCTTTCGACTCCAATCCCATTAACTTTGCAGGTTTTAGATTTGCGACAATTACAACTTTTTTACCAATCAGATTTTCAGGTTGATAATGTTTTGCAATTCCGGCAACTATCTGTCTTTCTTCGTTTTCTAATTTTACTTTCAGCTTTAACAGCTTATCACTTTTCTGAACTTTCTCAGCTTCAATTATTTCTGCAACTCTTAATTGAGTTTTCATAAAATCATCGTAAGTAATAAGATCATCCTCTGCTTTTTCAATTTCAGATTTTGGAAGCTTGTTTATCTGAGCTTCAATCTTTTCATCTTCAATTTTTGGGAAAAGAATCTCCGCCGGATTTAATTTATGACCTGCCGTTAATTGTGGTTTACCGCTTTCTTTCCATTCAACCGGTTGTGAGTTTAACATCTTAAAAAGTTTTTCCATCGAAAACGGAAGCACAGGATAAAAAAGTTCTGCTAGTGCATAAACAGTTTGTAAACAAATATTCAAAGTAGTGCCACACCTGTCTTTATCTGATTTAACTGTCTTCCATGGTTCAGTATCGTTAAAATATTTATTGCCATCGCGTGCAAGATTCATAATCTCATTTACACCGTCACGAATCTTATATTTTTCAAACAGACCAGAAATTCTTTTAGGATATTCTGAAATCTCTTTAAGCATATCTTCATCGATCTTTTCAAGCTTACCTAACGCAGGAACTTTTCCATCAAAATGCTTAAACACAAAAGTAAAAGTTCGGTTGATAAAATTACCAAAGATATCAGCAAGCTCGCTGTTATTCCTCAACTGAAATTCTTTCCAGTAAAAATCCGTATCGTGAGTTTCCGGTAAATTAGCAGCAAGTGCATATCTTAATAAATCCGCCTGAAAGAGATCTAAAAATTCATCTACATCAATTCCCCAATTTCTGCTTTTTGAAAATTTCTTTCCTTCAAAATTTAAAAACTCATTTGCAGGAACATTTTGAGGCAGACAGTATTGTTCTTTTCCGCCTTCGTTCCATGCCATAAGAATTGCAGGAAAAATAAGAGTATGAAATACAACATTATCTTTACCGATAAACGCAATGTATTTTGTATTTGGATCCTGCCAGTATTTTTTCCACAAGTCAGGATTATTTTTTAGCTGAGATAATTCTTTTGTAGATGAGATATAACCAAGAACAGCTTCGAACCAGACATATATTACTTTTCCGGCAGCATGATCAACAGGAACTTTTATTCCCCAATCCAAATCTCTTGTTATTGCGCGGTCTTTTAATCCATCTTTAAACCAGCCGCGGCAGTATTGAAGAACATTTTCTTTCCAGCCGTATTTTTTATTCATCTCATCAACATATTTTTCCAATGCTGGTTGATATTTACCAAGCGGAAAATAATAATGCGATGTTTCTTTCAATGTCGGAGTTGCACCGGTTATTTTACTTTTTGGATTTAATAATTCAGATGGATCATAAAGCGAGCCGCAGTTTTCACATTCATCGCTTCTTGCTTCTTCGTTTCCGCATCTTGGACAGGTTCCTTCAACATATCTGTCAGGCAAAAACATATTTGCTTTTTCATCAAAGAACTGAAGTGATTTTTTCTCTACAAACAATCCGCGTTTATAAAAATTTAAAAAGAATTCCTTAGCAGTTTCATGATGAATTGGCAGACTTGTGCGTGAATAATTATCGAAGCTCATTCCGAATCTTTCAAAAGCTTTTTTATTTGCTTCGTGATAGCGGTTTATAATTACCTGAGGTGAAACTTTTTCTTTATCGGCACTTATTGTAATCGGAACGCCATGTTCATCTGAGCCGCAAATATAAATTATATCATCGCCGTTTAATCTTTTATATCTAACATAAATATCTGCCGGAAGATATGCACCGCTTAAATGACCGAGATGAATATTCCCGTTTGCATACGGCAGAGCAGATGTTACAATAATTTTTTCCTTTGCCACAATAATTCCGCAAATGATAATCGAACTGTTAATTTTAAAATTTCAGAAGGAAAATATAAGAAAATTGTAAACTAAAATGGATTATTAAAATTTAGATTTATCTCACTTTTGATGAATAACATATCGTTGATTATTTTTGCTCCTGATATATTCTAAAGGATTTTATTATGAAAAAGTTATTTCTAACCATCTGTTTTTCATTATTATTAACTTCAATTCACTTTTCACAAACTACACCGGGCTTTGTAACCGATTCACTTGATAACTATGTTTTGCGCGGAATGCAAAACTGGCAGATCCCCGGAATGGCGGTTTTAATCGTTAAGGATGGAAATATCGTTGTATCAAAAGGTTATGGTGTTAAAGAACTTGGTAAAGATGATTTAGTTGACGAAAACACTTTGTTCTTAATCGGATCAAACACAAAAGCTTTTACCGGAACTGCATTAGCTTTACTTGAACACGAAGGCAAACTAAAACTTAATGATAAGGTGATAAAATATTTACCGGATTTAAAAATGAAAGATCCCTGGACTACAAATGAATTAAATCTGACAGACATTATTACTCACAGAATGGGATATGAAACTTTTCAGGGTGACTTTATGTTTTGGGCTTCTGATTTAACAACAGATGAGGTAATTCAAAAACTAGGAGAGACAACTCCGAAATACGACTTCAGAACAAAATATGGTTATACAAATTCCGGATATGCAATTGCTGGAAAAGTAATACAAAAAGTATCCGGTTTAAGCTGGTCTGATTTTGTTAAAGAAAAAATCTTTAACCCCTTAAAGATGGATAGAACTGTTGCACTTTCTGTTGATTTCAGTAAATCTGATAATGTTGCTAAACCACATACTATGGCAAACAATAAACTTATTGTCCTTCCTTTTGAAAATATTGATAATATGGCTCCTTGCGGAAGTATCGGATCTTCTGTAAATGATATGAGCCATTGGCTTATTGCACAATTAGACAGCGGTAGATATGATGGTGAAATAAAAATTCCTTTTGACGTAATAACAAGAACCAGAAAACCGGAAACTATTATCGGAAGAGTAAGACGACTATTCAATAAAGGTCATTATAATCTATACGGTTTGGGCTGGGCTTTAACTGATTATGAAGGAACTGAAATTATTTCGCACACAGGTGCGGTAAACGGATTTTTATCTTCAATAACATTGCTTCCAGAAGAAAATCTTGGAATAGCTGTTTTAACAAACTCTGATGCAAACAGTCTTTTTGAAATGTTAAAATGGGAAATTATTGATTCTTATCTTGGCTTACCTTATAGGAATTATGATAACATAGTTTTCAAAAGAAGTTTAGCCAGAGAAAGTCAGACTTCAGAAATAATTGCTCAGTGGCAGGATTCGGTAAAAATGAATATAAAACCTACGCTTTCTCTTTCGGATTTTGCAGGAAAATATAAACACGATGTTTATGGCTTTGCAGAACTTGAAGTAAAAGGAAATTCATTGTTGTTAAAATTAGAACATCATTCAAAACTGACAGCCAAGCTTGAATATATCGGAAACAACAGATTTTTATGCAATTATTCCGATCCGACTTACGGAATAAAAATATTCCCTTTTGAAATTGAAGATGGTAAAGTAAAATCTTTTACTTTAACTGTAACAGAAGGACTGGATTTTCAACCTTATAAATTTGTGAAACAATAAAATCAATTTGACTATTAAAAATGAATCGTTTGAGATTTTAATTTTTACTTAAAGTCAAATTATTGGATTCCGAAATAATCCGCTCCTGGCGGACGGAATGACGGTTATAAGACATTCTCTTATGTAAAAAACTTAACTCCGCATAATTGCTCACTTAATTCCCAGAGTCCTTTTGCTTTATTTAAATCATACGATTCATCAGAAGATTTTTTTTCTTTCTTCTCATAAAAGAATTTACCTGTTACATTTTTAACATCTTCAGAAGAAGCGAGATAAATAACTGTTTCTGCACCTTGCTTTGGAGTTAACAATTGTCTTTTTGCGATGTAAAAACCAATATGTTTTAACCAACGAAAAAATCCCTCATTCTTTGCGAAGTTAGTTGCAACTCCTCCCGGATCAACAGCATTCATTACAATGTTTGAATTATTATTTCTCCTTACAAATTCATATGTGAACAAAACATTTGCAAGTTTTGATCTTCCGTAAATCAAGCTGCGATTATATAGTTTGGGAGAAACCAAATCATCAATATCCATTTGTTTGCCATAATGTGCGGACGATGAGATATTAATTACTCTTGCATTATCAGATTTTTTCAAAAGGTCTAACAATAAATATGTCAATAAAAAATGTCCGAGATGATTTGTTGCAAATGTAAGTTCAATGCCATCGGAACTTTTCTGATATTCACTGAATCGTGATCCCGCATTATTAATTAATAAATCCAGACGGTCATATTTTGATTTTACTTTTTCAGCAAATTCTCTCACATCCTTTAATGATGAAATATCACATCTTATAAACTCAGATTTGACTTTATATTTTTCATTTAACGAATCAGATAATTGCTTGCCTTTTTCTTCACTTCTTCCTGTCAGGATTAAATCAAATCCAAGTTTAGCTAATTCTTTAGCTGCAGCTTTTCCTATTCCGGAAGTAGCACCGGTAATTAAACAAAGTTTATTCATTATAAAATATTATTTATTAAATGATAGTCTAAGTTAAAAATCAAGCATCAAAAATTCTAATTTTGTAATTGTGTTTTCAGTAAACAGTAAAAATTTTTCATTTTATAATAAACAAAATTCTGTTTGCCTGGTATAAGAAAGAATCAGTAGATTTTTAAGTGAGCTGTGAATGCCAACTAAGAATTTTTCTTTTGTAAAAATATCTGATAATAACCACTGTTTTTTTAGAATCGATAATTTGTATATTAAATCAGTAAATACAAGATTTTTGTATTAACCTTTATAAGGGAAATCCAATGGCTAAAATAAGTTTTATTCTTTGGTCGGTGATTATTTCTTTTCTTCTTGTCCCTGCTATTATTCCACAAACCTCAAAATCATCTGAGAAGTTTTACATTTCATCCTGGGAAAAGGTTGATTCCTTAGAAAGAATCGGATTAACCAGGTCTGCACTTGATGTGGTTGAAAAAATATATTCAACCGCAAAGAAAGAAAAACAGCATCCGCAGTTTATTAAAGCAATTTATTTTAAACTGAAGTTCGCAAATTATATTGAAGAAAACAGTCATATAAAGATTGTAAACGAAGTAAAGCAAGAGATTTCAGAATCAGAATTCCCATCAAATGCGATATTAAAATCAATACTTGCTGATATGTATTGGGATTATTATAAGGAAAACCGATATAAATATTATCAAAGAACAGAGACTGTAAATTTTGAAAATGAAGATTTTCAAACCTGGGATTTAAACAGAATAATCAGAGAGATAACAAAATATTATTTAGGTTCATTGGAAAACAAAGAAGAACTTCAAAAGATTTTATTAGAAGAATTTGAACCTATTCTGATTAATGAAGATTCCCGGGAAGCGCATCTTCGCCCAACATTGTTTGATATATTAGCTCATAAAGCTTTAACATTCTTTATCAATGAGGAATCATCATTAACTCAGCCTGTATATAAGTTTGTATTAAACAATGAAAATGATTTTGCTGTAGATACTGTTTTTGTAAAAAACAATTATACTACAAAAGATTCCCTTTCACTTAAGTTTTATGCAATTCAATTATATCAGGAACTGATAGCTTTTCATTTAAACTCAGCTTATAAAGAAGCGCTCCTTGATATTGACCTGGCAAGAATAGATTTTGTATATAACAACAACATCCTTTCAAACAAAAAAGGTCTTTATTACAAATCTTTGTTTTATTTAACTGACAAATACAAGGAACTACCGCACTCATCTCTGGCGTGTTTTTATCTCGCTCAATATTACAAACAACAGGGGGAAAAATATGATTCCGATGCATCAGATGAATTTAAATGGGATATAAAAAAGGCTTTACAAATATGTGATAGCATTTTTATCAAATATCCGGAAGCTGTTGGAACATTTAACTGTTTAAAGCTAAAAGCGGAAATACTATACAGATCATTGAACATACAGGTTGAAAATTCAAATTTACCCAATGAACCTTTCAGAGCTTTGGTTTCATATAAAAATATCAATAAAATTTATCTGAGAGTTATTGAATGGAATGACAGTCTGGAAGCTATAACAGAAAGCTACAATACTGAAAAAACTGTGGATTTTTATAAAGCTCAACCAGTGATTAAAGAATGGTCAGTTGTTTTACCGGATAAAGAAGATTATCAAAATCATGAAACGGAAATAATAATTCCCGCTCTACCGTTTGGAAAATATCTGATTATGGCTGCGACTGATTCAAATTTTATTTACAAAGATGAAGGAATAGCATATTGTAAAACCTGGGTTACAAATCTTAGCTTTATCCACAGATTCATCTCCGATGATTATGAAGAAATAATAGTGCTTAACAGAAAAACCGGTGAAACTATGCCGGATGTTAAAGTTGAGATATACATAATTGTTTACTATCAGGAATTAAGAAAGTATCGTTATGTAAAATTTGATGATGGGGAAACCAATTCTAAAGGCAACTTTAAGTTTGAATCACCCACAAGCATATATTATTATCCAAGATATCAGATTTCATTGTTAACTGATATAGATAAATTCGACTCCGAAGTTAATTATTACCGTTACAATCAAAGTGATAAAAAAGCACAAGAAGTTAATACTGCACTATTTCTTGATAGAGCAATATACAGACCGGGACAAACTGTTTACTTCAAAGGTCTGATTTATAAAACTGATTACAAAAAAGATCACGATATTATTTCTGATAAAAAAACTAAAGTAACTCTTTACGATAAAAACAGACAGAAAATTGCTGATACAACCCTAACAACAAATGAGTTTGGAACTTTTAACGGGCAGTTTACAATTCCTTATGGTTTAATAGGCGGATATTATTCAATATCAAATGAGTTTAATGACATAAGCTTCAGAGTTGAAGAGTATAAAAGACCAAAATTTGAAGTTAAGTTTGACCCTGTAAAAGGAAGCCACGCTTTGAATGAAAATATTTCGGTAAATGGTTATGCAAAAACTTTCTTTGGAGCAAACTTAAACGATGTTGAAGTTAAATACAGAGTTATCAGAAATACCGCATTTCCGTTTTATGACTGGAGATATAGAAATTATTATAATTGGTGTTATATAAATATTCCATCAACTGAAATTACAAACGGTGTAACTAAAACTGATAGTGAAGGAAAATTTACAATTGAATTTAAAGCTGTTCCTGATCTACTTGTTCAAAAGGAAAGTAATCCCATCTTTAATTATATAGTCTATGCGGATGTCGTTGATGTTACAGGTGAAACACGATCTTCACAGACAAATATTAGTGTAGGTTATATTGCCCTTAAAGTTAATCTCGGAATTCCTGATATAATTAATATTGAATCAAATGATAAATATGATATATCAACTGAAAATCTTAACGGACAATTTGAATCAGCAGATGTAAGTATTGAAATATATAAACTAAAAACTCCTGATAGAGTTTTCAGAAAAAGATTATGGAAAAAGCCCGATAGTTTCATCTTGTCTAAATCTGAATATTATAAAACATTTGAATTTGATATTTATGATGATGAAAATGAATTTGCTAACTGGGAAATAGAAAGCAAAGTGTATGAAACAAATCTGATAACTGAAGAAAAATCAACTATCAAACTTGATGAAAAGGAAAAGTGGCTTGCAGGAAAATATCTTGTAAATATCAAAACAAAAGACAAAAACGGAATCCCGATTAAAATAGACAAATATTTTACCTTGTTTGATCCTGCTTCAAAAACAATTCCCCTTAATTATGCAAACTGGTTTTATATTAAAAATCAAAGTTACGAGCCGGGTGATGTTGCAAAATTATATTTTGGATCGGCGTTAAATAATGTTAAAGTGCTTTATGAACTTGAGCAGGACGGAAATATTTTGGATCAACAATGGATTGATATTAACAACGAACAAAAACTGATTGAAATAGAAATTGAAGAAGAACACAGAGGAGGAATTGCTGCAAGAATTTCTTTTATAATAAACAATGAAGCATACTTAAACTCTAAATACATTACTGTTCCCTGGACTAATAAAAAACTGAATATTACCACTGAAACATTCCGAGATAAAATAACTCCAGGTGCGCCTGAAAAATGGTCATTTAAAATTCTTGATTTCAAAGGTAAGAAAGCAGATGCAGAATTTCTTGCTTCAATGTATGATGCTTCTTTAGATCAGTTTGAGCCCATTTACTGGGGCTTAAATATACATTCGAGTTTAAGTGCCAAATTATTCTGGAGCAGTTCAAACTGCTTTATTATGAACAGTTCATCTCTTTACAGTATCGAATTTTATAAACCTTATGATCTCAGATACAATTTATTATATCCACAATTGAACAATTTCGAGTTCTCATTTTATAGAATTGGATACGGAAATTGGTATGCGTATCAACCTCCTAAAAAGAAAGGGAAGAAGGATAAAGTATCACTAACTATACCAGACGAAGTCGCTTATACCATTGAAGGCACCACAACTCTTAATGAAGTAGTTGTTGTTTCAGAACGACCTTTGATTGAAAAATCCTCTACTAATGCAGTAAGATTTTTATTAGATGAAGATATCCAGACTATTCCAACCGGTGGTGAAAGCAGTGATGAAGATATTCCTGAAACAGTTGACAAAGAAAAGTTTGAAGATATTATTCCAAGAAAAAACTTAAATGAAACTGCTTTCTTTTTCCCTGAATTAAGAACAAATAAAAACGGAGAAGTAATAATTTCTTTTACAACTCCTGAAGCATTAACACGCTGGAAGTTTATGGGATTGGCTCACACCGAAGATCTTGAACTCGGATTTATAACCAGAGAAACAGTTACTCAAAAAGATTTGATGATACAGCCAAATCCGCCAAGATTTTTACGAGAAGGTGATGAAATATATTTCACTGCAAAAGTAAGTAATCTATCAGATACCACACTTTCTGGTTCAGCAACTTTAGAATTATTCGATGCTTTTACAATGCAGCCTGTTGATAATTTATTTGATAATAATAATAACATAAAATCATTCAGTTTAGAAAAGGAAAAGAGCGATGGATTAAGCTGGAGATTAAAAATTCCAACCGGGAAAACTGAAGCAATAGCTTATCGTGTATTAGCAAAATCGGATAATTTTTCGGATGGAGAAGAAAATGTTCTTCCGATTCTTACAAACAGAATGCTGGTTACAGAAACTTTGCCTCTTCCTGTAAATGCAAATCAGACAAAGGATTTTACATTTGATAAATTAAAAAATAATACATCAACTACTTTACAGAACTATAATTTAACACTGGAGTTTACCTCTAATCCGGCATGGTATGCAATTCAGGCTTTACCATATCTGATGGAATATCCGCATGAATGCAGTGAACAGATATTCAGTCGTTATTATGCAAACAGCATTGCAAGCTTTATTGCAAACTCAAATCCAAAAATCAAGAAAGTATTTGACAGTTGGAAAACAACTGATAAAGACGCATTGCTTTCCAATCTGGAAAAAAATCAGGAATTGAAAAATGCTTTATTGGAAGAAACTCCCTGGGTATTAGAAGCACAGAATGAATCCGCAA
This sequence comes from Ignavibacteriaceae bacterium, assembly GCA_034005315.1. GTDB lineage: Bacteria > Bacteroidota > Ignavibacteria > Ignavibacteriales > Ignavibacteriaceae > IGN3. The sequence goes on from JAVEUY010000003.1 coordinate 25,719, forward strand.
GAAAAAGAAATATCGGTTTACTGTTTGATCTTGTTAAAATGTCAAATGAGCTCAAAAAAGCTGAAGATAAATTATCAAAACTTCAATATTCAAACGGCGGCTGGCCCTGGTTTGAAGGTTTGCCGGAGAGTAAATATATAACTCAATATATTGTTGCGGGATTCGGACATCTTGAAAGACTTGGAGTTATAAAAATCAGAGAAAATCAAACTGTATGGCGTATGCTGCTTCAAGCTATCAAATATATTGATATAAGAATGTATGAAGATTATCAGCGATTAAAGATTCTTAAATTGCCTTTGGATATAAAGAATATCAGCTATGATCAGATATTTTATCTTTATGGCAGAAGTTATTTCAAAGATATTCCTGTTGATAAAATGCATCAGGAAGCATTCGATTATTGGAAAGGACAGGCTGAAGAATACTGGCTTTCAAATAGAAAATATATGCAGGGAATGATTGCATTGGCTCTTTACAAATATTCTGACACTGAAACAGCAGGCGATATTGTAAAGTCAATACTTGAAAATGCTGTTATTAGCGATGAGATGGGAATGTATTTTAAAGAAGAACGGGGCTGGTTCTGGTATCAGGCGCCAATAGAAACACAATCATTGTTGATCGAAGCTGTTGATGAAATTGCCAAAGATCAAAAATCTGTTGATTTAATGAGGACCTGGCTGCTTAAAAACAAACAAACAAATGACTGGAAAACCACAACTGCAACTGCAAATGCCTGTTATGCACTTTTACTGAGAGGAACCGAGTGGCTTGCTGAAACCCGTTTACCTGATATAAAAATCGGAGAAGAAAAACTTCAGATCGAAAACAATCCTGATATTCATATAGAAGAAGGAACAGGTTATTTTAAAACATCCTGGAAAGATGATAAGATAAAATCTGAAATGGGTAATATCACAGTAACAAATAATAACAGCGTTGTTTCCTGGGGTGCAATGTATTGGCAATATTTTGAACAGCTCGATAAAATTACTTCTTCAGAAACTCCGTTAAAGATCAATAAAAAACTCTTTCTAGAAATTGATACTGAAACAGGAAAAAAGATAACTCCGGTTAATGAAGAGACTGAGCTAAAACCAGGAGATAAAATAATTGTAAGAATTGAAATCAGAGTTGATAGAGCTATGGAATATATCCATCTAAAAGATATGAGAGCAGCAGGATTGGAACCGATAAATGTTTTATCTACACATAAACATCAGGTGGTTTATGGTATTATGAAAATACTAAAGATGCTGCAACTAATTTTTTCATTGATAGATTACCGGTCGGCACCTATGTTTTTGAGTATCCGTTAAGAGCAACTTATAAAGGAAATTTCTCAAACGG
>JAVEUY010000215.1:0-5548 GCA_034005315.1 Ignavibacteriaceae bacterium
AGTAAAGCTAAGTTTAAAATTTCTTTATCTCTGATTGAATTATAAATTCTGCCGAGCAGTGAATTACTGTTAGCTAATTTCTCCAGGTTTCTGATTGTCATTATAGTGTGTTCATCGGCAGTGTAGCAGTGATAAACACCGTGCTGCATAAAACCATTCAGATCTCCGAACTCCGGAAGAAAAGCGCCAAGCACACCAAGTTCATTCATTATTGCAAGAGTTGATCCTACGTGTCTTGAAAATTTTAATATCTCTCTGAAAAAAACAGATGAATCAGGCTGCAGCCAGTAATTTTCTTCTGCGTTTTCTGTTGCTTCCATTATTTTTGTTCTAAGGTGATCATCAAAACCGGCGTTATGACGGACCCTGTAATAAAACACACGGAATATATCCGATAGAGTAAGCTCTTCTTCTTTTTTAAGATAGATAACTCTGTTCTTTATATAAAAATCAGAATCAAGATCGTATGAAAGTGAATCGGGAACAGGATTAACAAACTCAACTTTATATTTTTTAATTAATGTGTGCGAAACTCTGAAGATTACATTTGCAGCATTAAAATAATTTTTCATAAACGGCATCAGCTCAGATTCGGAAAAACCGAAAAGTTCTGCAAGTTTTATCTGATCAGCAAATTCAAACCGGTCTGCTTTTATTTTAGAAATAAGATGAAGCAAATGCCTGATTGTAAGTACGTATTTATAACTTTCCAAAAGTCTTTTACACTCTGCCGGAATTGCTAAGTTATTTTCTTTTAAATAATCAATAAATATCTCTGCCTGTGTTTGTTCGTATTGTGAATTTAACAATCGTTTACTGCTTATCATCATCATCCATTCGATGGATTGAAAATCGCGTAAGCCGCCGGCAGACATTTTAACATTTGGTTCGAGCATTTTTTGTGATGATCCGTATTTCTGATGACGGCGGTTTATATCATCAACATAATTTGTAATCAGGATTCTTTTTGAGTTGTCAGTTAATGAATTAAGCAGAGCAGCATTCCAGTTATTATATAGAAGCACATCGCCGGCAATAAAACGCGTTTCAAAAAACTGTGTAAAGGTATGAAGATCGGAAGATAAATATTTTTCTATATCAGGGATTTCACGCACAGTATGAGAAGCTTCTATACCGCTATCCCATAAATTTGTAATAAAAGATTTTATTTCATCATTATCTTTTTCAATTGACTCCGAAATGATTATCAGGTCGATATCGGAATAAGGTGAAAGCTCACGTCTGCTGAAACTTCCTGCAGAAGCCAAAGCAAAGGGAATTGCTTTTCCGTCTAAAGTTTTTCTGACAGCATCTTCAATAAGCAGACTATAGTTTTTACTGAAAATAAATGCATCGGAACGGGCATTAAACGATGCAAAAAGCTTATCCCGCTGTTTAATAAATTCTTTTTTTATTTCAGAAAGCTGAAACATAAAATCTCTTATTAGTTCTTAAGAAAATCATCATCATCAAAGTCATCATCTTCATAATCGTCATCGTCTTCAAAAAAATCATCATCAAACTCATCATACCAATAATCTTCATCTTCATAATCAGTTTCAATAACAGAAGAAATTCCGCCGCGGGTATTAAACTTAGCAGTAATCTTCAACCATCTTGGCTGAAGCACTTCGACAAGATCATCAAGAATTTTGTTTGTAACACTTTCAAAAAATATTCCGTCATTACGATATGATTGAAGATAGAACTTGTATGATTTTAACTCAACACAAAGATTACCCGGAATGTATTCCATGATTATTGTTGCAAAATCCGGCTGTCCGGTTTTTGGGCATAGAGATGTAAACTCGGGAGCAATATGTTTAACCTTATAATCTCTGTCCGGATATTTATTCTCAAATGTTTCTAAAATTTTTATTTTGTCGCTCATATATTAACCTTGATTTTCTCCATACCGGAATTTAGTTGAACAATTTTTTTCCAATTAATTTCCCCATCGATACAGAATTCATTCGAAAACTGCTTAGTAAAAATATTTATAATACGATCATACTCTTTAGAAAATTGTTCATTTTTTTCCCTGGCTTTATACCCTATTGGTTCAATTATTTCCGTATAAAATTCTTTTTTAGCTGAGATAAATTCCCAGAACTCTTGTCCTGCAATTTTATGATATTCTCCTTTATCAGTTTTTGTTATACGGCCATAACAGCAGCCATTGATAGCTTCAATCATTTTTTTCTTAGAGTTTGTTCGCAAACGTTGTTTCGCTTTTTTAAAATTTTCTTTCATTTTTGATATTTGAGATGCATTCCCCCAACTTGTGCCAGATTTAATAGCAACTATATAAATAACACCAGATTTTTCAAATTCTAAATCAATTCCTTCTGCTGATGATTTTTTTCCGCCATACACTTTGTTGCAAACAAAAATTGCGAGTCTTTCCAAAAATCCACCAAACATAGTTTCTTCTTGAGATGAAAGAAAAGCGTTTACCAAAGCTTTAACAAATTTTTCTGAAGTATTAATATTTTTGGCTTTAAATAAGTATGGATTTTTTTTTATAAGTATATCTGAAAGTTTTAAATGTTTTAATCCTTCTTCGCGAGCTTTATGGAATGATCCAATATTTTCCTCAACGTATTTTTTTACGATTTTTAGATTTAGTTTTTTCATACTTTACCTCTTGTTCAAAAACTAACATTTTTTGATTAAGCTGGGAAGAGGCTAATTGATAATACTCGTCTAATATTTCAATACCAATTCCGGTTCTTCCCAATTTGTTTGCAACAATCACAGTTGTACCAGAACCCATAAAAGGATCAAGTACAACATCACCCTCTTTTGTAAATAGTTTTATAAACCATTCGGGTAATTCATCTGGAAATGCAGCACTGTGCCCTTTATTGTTACATTCGGTAGCAAGATGCAAGACATTTGTGGGATAAACGAAATCGCGTTCTAACCAATTAGAAACATTTTTTCCAAACCCACTCCCATTTTTTGCGTTATCTCGTTTTTTATCAGTTTCACTTAATTTTTTTAATCTGTTTTTTGCCCAATCACCAACAGGGAGCATAACTGCTTCTTGATACATATTAAAATGTTTAGACTTATTGAATTGTATAAGTCTTTCCCAAGAATCTCTAAATCTATTTGGCCATTTACCAGGATAAGAATTTTTTTTTGTGCCAAATAAATTCTTCAGTCCAAAGCCAACCTTGCTCTCTCATTGATTTTATTAATTCAAGAACATAAGTATGACGTTCACCGTCAACAACCTTTTCTTTAATATTTAATATAAAAGTTCCAGTAGGTTTGAGAGTTCTGAATAATTCTTTTGAAAATGGCAAAAACCACTCTACATATTTATTCGGATGTATTCCACCATAAGTGTTTTTTCTACTATCAGCATACGGCGGAGAAGTAAAAATTAAATCAACAGAATTATCTTTTAGTTCTTCTAATACTTCTTTAGAGTCACCAAGATATATCTTTGGCTCTATTTTATTATTCGTCATTCTCAGAAACCTCATCTTTTTTTTTGAGGCAAATTTTTTATTGCTTCAATAACAACTTCATCCCAATAATCCATACCCCACTCAACACCCTTTTTAACAGAATACATTTCATCATAATCCAATTGTCTATCTAAAACTCTTTCTGCTAAAAATTGCACATCAGCTACCGAAATGACATATATGATTTCGTCTTCTTCTAATTTGTCAGTCAAATGCTTGTTTTCGCGAACTATTTTAATTTTTTGTGTAGATTTCATAAGATTCCTTTCTAATACTTTGGTTTAACTTTATATTTTATCGGGTCATCAAATCCTGCCTGCTGAAAGCCGCGCAAACGCAATGCACAGCTATCACAAACTCCGCAGGCTTCATCTTCATTTTGATAACAGCTCCATGTTAAATGTAAAGGAGCATCAAGTTCAATACCTTTTTTAACAATTTCTGCTTTGGTTAAATTTATAATCGGAGTAACAATTTTAATACTTGTATCAGGTTTTGTTCCGATGTTGACCATTTTTTCAAATGCAGAAAAAAAATCCGGACTGCAGTCAGGATAACCGGATGAATCTTCATAAACAGCACCAATAAAAACAGCTTTTGCATTCAGCACTTCAGCCCAGCTTACACATGCAGATAAAATATTTGCATTTCTGAACGGCACATAAGAAGAAGGAATATTTTTGTTATTCAAATCTGCTTTTGATATTTCAATGTTTTTATCTGTAAGAGATGAACCGCCGATTTTTGCAAGGTGTGTGTAATCAATTATTAATCTTTCCTTAACACGGTAATGATCAGCGATTTGATTAAATGCTTTTAGCTCTCTTTTTTCAGTCCGCTGTCCGTAATTAATATGTGCAAACGCAATATTAAATTCCGGATTTGCAATTGCAGCAGTAACGCAGCTATCCATCCCTCCGCTTACAGCAATAATGGCAGTATCTTTATTAGCAGTGCGCATTTTAATAGTTTATTGATGAAAATTCTGAATACAAAATACAAAAAAAGAAACAAAAGATTTTAGCGTAAAATATTGTAATTCTCACTGAATCTTCTGAAAACTCATTTCACTTTTTACGGAACTTGTTTCAGCATTTAATTCATTTCAGCATCTATAAAATAATTAAAAATAAAAATCTCCGTTTTCATAAGATAGCATACAATATCAGAATTTGCTTTAAAGTAGTTAGATAGAATTAACTATATTTTAATCAATGTTATTCTTGCTTAATTTTGCAGGTAATTATTATTAAAAAATCAGAGGAAGCAATGCGTAAAACTGTAATAGCCGGTAACTGGAAAATGAATAATGATTCAGCTCAATCCGAAAAATTAATTAATGAGCTGAAAAATCTTTTACAAAATGAAAAACCAAATTGTGATGTAATAATTTGTCCGCCTTATACCTCACTTTCAGAAGCATCAAAACTTATAAAAGGAACAGTGATAAAACTTGGTGCACAAAATATGCACTTTGAAGATAGCGGTGCATTTACAGGTGAAGTATCAGCTTCGATGTTAAAATCTGTCGGATGTGAATATGTTATACTTGGTCACTCAGAGCGCAGAACTATATTTAATGAAAGCGATGAAGTAATAAATAAGAAAATTAAAAAAGCACTTGCAGCAGGATTAAAACCAATCTTTTGTGTTGGAGAGCTTTTAAGTGAGCGCGAAACCGGAATAACCAATGATATTATTAAAAGACAGATTTTATCCGGACTGCACGGCGTAACTGAAAAAGAAATGGAAAATATTATTATTGCTTACGAACCGGTTTGGGCAATCGGAACTGGAAAAACAGCTACTCCATCCCAGGCGCAGGAAGTTCACGAATTTATACGTGATTTAATTCAGATTGATTATTCTCTGGAAACAGCAAACGATGTAACAATTCAATATGGCGGAAGTGTAAAACCTGATAATGCTAAAGAACTTCTTTCACAGAAAGATATTGATGGCGCTTTGGTCGGCGGTGCCTGCTTAAAAGCAGATTCATTTCTTGGAATTATAAAAAGCGTGTAAAAATTTTAATTATTATAAAAAAATTACAGGGGCAACAGAAT
>JAVEUY010000216.1:0-5531 GCA_034005315.1 Ignavibacteriaceae bacterium
AAAAAAAATAAAAGGATAAGTTATAATGTTGTTAGAAATAAAAAATCTTCATGCCAGAATTGAAGGGAACGAAATTTTAGAAGGAATAAATCTAAAAGTAAATGCCGGAGAAGTTCATGCAATTATGGGTCCTAATGGCTCTGGTAAATCAACGCTTGCTTCTGTTCTTGCCGGAAGAGAGGAGTTTGAAGTTACGCAGGGAGAAATTTTTTATAATGGTAAAAACCTTTTAGAACTTTCACCGGAAGACAGAGCAAGAGAAGGTGTTTTTCTTGCATTTCAGTATCCGGTCGAAATTCCCGGAGTAAGCAACACAAATCTTTTAAAAACTGCAGTTAATGAAATACGCAAATACAGAGGCGAACAAGAACTTGATGCAATGGAGTTTTTAACATTGCTGAGAGAAAAAAGTAAGCTTGTAGAACTTGATCAGAAATTCTTAAGTCGCTCAGTTAATGAAGGATTTTCTGGTGGTGAAAAAAAGAGAAATGAGATTTTTCAGATGGCAGTGTTAAATCCGACTCTTGCTGTTCTTGATGAAACTGATTCAGGTTTGGATATAGATGCTTTAAGAATTGTTGCAAACGGTGTTAATAAATTAAAAAGAAAAGATAATGCAACTATTGTGGTAACTCACTATCAAAGACTTCTAAATTATATCGTTCCGGATTTTGTTCATGTTCTTTACCAGGGTAAAATTGCTAAATCCGGCGGTAAAGAATTGGCACTGGAACTTGAAGAAAAAGGCTACGACTGGATAAAAAACAGTAAAGAAGAAGTTATAACTACTTAATCATGTAGAGTTATATATTGATATAATAAAATCAGAAAAAGAATAATGAAAGAAATTAAAGACATAAACCAATATTACATCAGGCAGTTTGATGAATTTGAAAAATCACTTAACGGAGAAAAAACTTCTGAGTTCCATCAGCGAAGAAAAAGTGCAATTAATGATTTTGAAAAACTTCACTTCCCCACTTTAAAAAATGAGGAATGGAAATACACAGATATCACTTCATTATTAAATCACAGCTTTGCTTCTGATTATAAGAAGACAAAAGTTTTGCCGGAAGTTATTAATAAATTCTTGTTTGATAAACTTGAACACAGTTTATTAGTATTTGTAAACGGAGTTTACTCACCGGAACTTTCTAAACTTATTGATATCCCAAAAGGAGTTATAGTAGAGAGTATTGCTGAATCAATAAAGAACGATAATCCAATTGTTAAGAAACATCTTGGCAGTTATGCTAAAAATGAAAACTTTTTCTTTACAACATTAAGTTCAGCGTTTATTAAGGATGGTGCTTTTATTTATATACCAGATGGAAAAGTTGTTGAAGATCCGATACATGTTATTTTTTATACAAAAGCAAATGATAAAAAAGTTTTAACACAGCCAAGAAATCTTTTTGTTGCCGGAAAAAATTCTCAGGTTACTATTATTGAACATTATGTTTCAGATGAAGAAGGTATTTATTTTACAAATGCAGTAACCGAAATAGTAACAGATGAAAATGCAATCGTTGATCATACAAAACTTCAGGAAGAAAGCAGTAAGGCTTTTCACATTGCACGGATGGAAGTTGATCAGGAAAGAAGCAGTAATTTTGCTTCGCATTTAATCTCACTTGGTGCAGAAATATCCCGTAATGATTTTAATGCACGATTTAATGATGAAGGCGGCGAGTGTATGCTTAATGGTTTGTTTATGATAAACAATGAACAGATTTTTGATGCACATACAATGATTGATCATGCAAAACCTCATTGCAACAGCTATGAGCATTATAAAGGAATTTTACAGGATAAATCTAAAGGCGTGTTTAACGGAAAAGTAATGGTTCGCCCTGATGCACAAAAAACAAATGCTTTTCAGCAAAACAACACAATTCTTTTATCCGATGAAGCAATAATGAACACAAAACCTCAATTAGAAATTTTTGCTGATGATGTTAAATGCTCTCATGGCGCTACAATTGGTAAACTTAATGATGAAGCTAAGTTCTATCTTAAGTCCCGTGGAATCGGTGAAGAATCTGCAACAGCTATTTTAATACACGCTTTTGCAAGCGATGTAATTACAACGATAAAAATTTCTGCTTTAAGAGATTATCTTGAAGAAATAATCACTAAAAGATTTAACGGATAGAAAGTTTTTATCGATTACAGAGAATAAGATATATTATTCTAATTATTTTTAGAAAGCTCCATAATGGATCTCAAAATTAATTCTGATGTTAACGGAACAAAAATAATCTACGATATAGAAAAAATCCGGGAAGATTTTCCTATCCTGAAAACTAAAGTTCATGGTAAACCATTAGTTTATCTTGATAATGCAGCAACTACACAAAAGCCTTTTTATGTAATTGACAAAACAAATAATTATTACAATAAATACAATGCAAATATTCACCGTGGCGTTCATGCATTAAGTCAGGAAGCTACAGAAGAATTTGAAAGTGCCAGAATAATTGTTAAGAACTTTATTAATGCACTTGGGAAAAATGAAATAGTATTTACAAGAGGCACAACTGAGTCGATTAATCTTGTTGCATCATCTTACGGAAGAAAAAACATTAAAGAAGGTGATGAAATAATCATTTCAACGATGGAGCATCATTCCAATATCGTCCCATGGCAAATGCTTTGTGCTGAAAAGAAAGCAAAGTTAAAAGTTATCCCGATAAATGATGCAGGTGAAATCATCTTTGAAGAATATGAAAAGATGATAAATGAAAAAACAAAACTTATTTCAGTTGCTTATGCATCAAATTCACTTGGAACTGTTAATCCTGTAAAAAAAATAATAGATCTTGCACATTCATATAATATTCCTGTTATGCTTGATGCCGCACAGGCAGTTAATCATTTAAAGATAGATGTTCAGGAACTTGCCTGCGACTTTCTTGCTTTCTCTGGACATAAACTTTACGGACCAACCGGAATTGGCATTTTATACGGCAAGGTAAATCACCTGGAAAATATGCCGCCATATCAGGGAGGCGGAGACATGATTTCCAAAGTTACATTTGAAGAGACAACTTATAACGAACTGCCGCATAAATTTGAAGCAGGAACTCCTGATATTGCAGGTGCAATCGGACTAGGTGCTGCTATTGAATATGTTCAGCAAATCGGACTTGATAATATAGCGCACTACGAAAATAAACTTCTTCATTATGCAACGGATGCTGTATCTGATTTACAAGGTTTAAGAATAATCGGAACAGCAAAAGAAAAAATCAGTGTTCTGTCTTTTCATTTGGAAAATGTTCATCCGCACGATGTTGGAACATTTTTAGATTTTGAAGGCGTTGCAATCCGGACAGGACATCATTGCACCCAACCTTTGATGAGAAGATTTAATGTTCCTGCAACTTCACGTGCATCATTCGGATTATATAATACAAAAGAAGAAGTTGATATTCTTGTAAATGGATTGAAGAAAATTCTTGAGGTATTCGGATAATGGAACAGGAATTAAGAGAGCTTTATCAGCAGGTAATTTTAGATCATAACAAGAGCCCAAGAAATTTCAGACTGATTGAACATCCAACAAATTTTGCCGAAGGTTATAACCCGCTTTGCGGAGATAATATTAATATTTTTCTTTCTGTAAATGACGAAGGAATAATTGAAGATATTTCTTTTCAAGGTTCCGGTTGTGCGATATCAAAAGCATCAGCTTCTTTAATGACCTCAATATTAAAGGGCAAAACCGTTGAAGAAGCAGAAAAACTTTTTGAAAGATTTCACGAATTGGTTACTGATAAACTTGGTGATAATCCGGATATTGATGATCTTGGAAAATTAGCAGTGTTTGCAGGAGTGAGAGAATTTCCGGCAAGAGTAAAATGCGCATCACTTGCCTGGCATACAATGATAAGCGCATTACACAATAAAAAAGAAAAAGTAATAACAGAATAATTTTATTAATAAGTCATTGCAAGACCCGTTTTACGCTGCTTAACTCACAATCTTAACTGCAATGATATCAGAAGAAAGAAGATTATGGCACAAATAAGTAAACAAGAACTTGAAGAAAAAATAATCCAGATGTTAAAAACCTGTTACGATCCGGAAATACCAGTTGATATTTTTGAATTAGGATTGATCTATGAGATAGCAATTGATGATGACCATAGAGTTAATATAAAAATGACATTAACATCACCAATGTGCCCTGTTGCCGGCTCTCTTCCGCCTGAGGTTCAGGAAAAGATAAAAACGATTCCTGAAGTAACTGATGCAAGAGTTGATGTAGTCTGGAGTCCGCCATGGGACAAAGATATGATGTCTGAAGTAGCAAAAGTTGAATTAGGATTTATGTAATTAAAATTTTAAATGAGCTTTTATAAAACTTAAAATGTAAATCAAATTAAAAAAGGAGCACAAATGTATAATACAAGTTTTCGTCCGCCAATCTATGATCAGGAAGCCGTTCAGCCTATGCGGGATGAACTGCTTGCAGTCGGTTTTGAAGAATTACTAACCCCTGAAGATGTTGATAACGCGATAAAAAATAACGATGATAAAACAGTTTTAATTTTTATTAATTCTGTTTGCGGATGTGCAGCGGGAAGTGCAAGACCGGGAATTTCACTTGCTTTACAGAATGATATTATCCCTGATAAACTTTACACAAGTTTTGCCGGACAGGAAAGAGATGCTGTTGATTACGTAAGAGGACATATAACAGGATTTCCGCCTTCATCGCCAAGTATTGCATTGTTTAAGAATGGAGAGTTAATACACTTTGTTCCAAGATTGGAAATTGAAGGGTATTCAGCAGATCAAATAGCAGCAAATATTAAAAATATTTTTAATCAGAAGTGTTCAGCCAAAGGTCCGTCAGTAACACCTGAACAATTATCAGAAATTTTTTATGCTAAACAATGTGGATCAAAAATTCCATTATTTAAAGGATAATTTTTTCAAGCTTTGATTCTATTGGAATCGAATAGCAACGATTACAAATAATAAAAATGAAATTTAGTTCACAAGAAGAATATGGTTTAAGACTTTTACTTAGGATCGGGAAGAGTGATTCTGAAAAAGGGATGACTATTCCCGAACTAAGCGAGGCAGAAGGATTAAGCGAAGCTAATGTAGCAAAAATTTTACGTATGCTTCGTCTTGCTGGTTTTGTTGAGAGTTCACGCGGACAAACGGGCGGTTATAAACTTACCCGATCGGCGAAAGAAATTCTGATTAGCGATGTTTTAACTTCACTTGGCGGTAAACTATATGAATCTTCTTTCTGCGATCTTCATGCCGGAGTCGAAAATATCTGCACTCATTCGATAGATTGTTCAATTCGTTCCCTCTGGAAAACAGTTCAAACAATGCTGGATAGTTTGTTAAGTAAAATTACTTTGCAGGATTTACTCGGTAATGAACAGCAGGTTGAATTGTTTGTTACCAACATTGCTGAAGAATTGGAGAAGTAATTTTCCTGTCACACTGAACCCGTCGAAGTGTGACACTTACTTATTTTAATTTTTCATTATTTATACTTTATA
>JAVEUY010000217.1:0-5507 GCA_034005315.1 Ignavibacteriaceae bacterium
AAAGGAACAATCGGTCAAAGATGGGATACAAAACAAGGCAACTGGAATCTTAAATATGAAAATGAAACTGATAACAAAGAATACGATCCGGTATTAAGTTTTGTTGAATCTAAAGAAAATGTTTTACAGGTAGAATTTGTTGAGTTCGGTTTAAACACAAAGCGTTTACGCGGAGTGCCTGTAAAATATATCCAAACAAGTGATGGAAAGAAGATTCCTGTTACAACAGTATATGATCTGATAATGGCACAATACGGAGTTGACAGAGGATTAGGCGGTGATTATCCGAAAGATTATTCAGATAAAGATTCTTCTTATACACCAGCATGGCAGGAGGTTTTTACCGGCGCTGATTCAAATGCAGTTATTAACTTTGCTCGTGAGTGGGCTAATACTGCAATAAACACAGAAGGAAAATGTATGATTATCATCGGCGCAGGTGTTAATCATTGGTTCCATCAAAATCTTATCTATCGTGCCGGAGCAATGGCACTTATGATGTGCGGATGTATCGGAAAAAACGGAGGCGGTTTAAATCATTATGTCGGGCAGGAAAAATTAGCACCTCAGGATTCCTGGTCAAATATAGCATTTGCAAGAGATTGGGTTGATGCAGTAAGATTACAACAAACTCCGCTTTGGCATTATATAAATACATGTCAGTACCGTTATGACGGAAAAAATTCAAGATACAATGCTGTGCCTGATAATGAATTAGCAAATAAGCATATGGCTGATGTGATATTCAAATCAGTACGAATGGGATGGATGCCTTTTTATCCTCAGTTTAACAAAAACAGTTTAAATCTTGCTGATGAGTTTAACTCTGCTGATCCTGATGATCTGAAAAAAGCACTTCTGGAAAAACTTAAGTCAAAAGAAATTGAATTTTCTATTGCAAATCCGGATGAAGACACAAACTTTCCAAGAGTTTGGTTTATCTGGCGCGGTAATGCAATTGCCGGCAGTATGAAAGGACACGAATATGCACTGAATCATTATCTCGGAACTCATACAAATATTATCGCAAAGGATAATGAAGAAAAACCGGAAGAAGTTAAATGGCATGATATCGCTCCGGTTGGCAAAATGGATTTAGTAGTTGATCTAAATTTCAGAATGGATTCATCAGCGCTTTATTCTGATATTGTTCTGCCCGCAGCTTCGTGGTACGAAAAGGATGATCTGAACAGTACAGATATGCATTCATTTATTCATCCGTTATCTGCTGCTATTCCACCTGTGTGGGAAGCAAAATCTGACTGGGGTATTTTTAAGAGCATTGCTTTTGCAACAAGCGAGCTGGCAAAAAAACATTTTAATCAGCCTCAGATCGATATCGTTACAAGTCCGCTTTCGCACGATTCACCGGATGAAATTACTCAAACATCAATGAAGGATTGGTACCTGGGCGAGTGTGATATTATTCCCGGAAAAACCACACAGAAAATTTCTGTTGTACACCGGGACTTTACAAAAATTTATGATAAATATATTTCTTTGGGTCCGAATATTAAAACCAAAGGCTTGGGTGCTCATGGTAATCATTATAAATGCGATGACTTCTACGATGATATGTTAACTTCTTATCATTTTCCCGTAGAAGAAATAGATGGTAAAACCTATCCGTCAATCAAAGAGGATGTTTCAGCCGTTAACGCTGTTCTTTATCTTTCATCTCTTACTAACGGCGAATTGGCATACCGGGCTTATAAATATATGGAAAACAAAACGGGTCTTGTTCTTGCTGATCTGGCAGAAGGCAACAAAAATGTAAGAATAAACTTTAAGGATTTACAGGCTCAGCCAAGGAGGTATCATAATTCTCCGGTTTGGTCAGGCTTGATGAACAACGGCAGGGCTTATTCTGCTTATACATATAATGTTGAGCGTCTGGTTCCATGGCGTACTTTAACCGGAAGACAGCACTTTTACCTGGATCATGAAATGTATCTTGCGTTTGGTGAAAACCTGCCGACTTATAAACCTTCACCAAAGCATGAAGCTTACGGAGATTTAAAAGAAACTTTGAAAACCGGTGAAGCTAAAGTATTAAACTGTTTAACTCCGCATGGAAAGTGGCACATCCATTCAACTTATATGGATAATATAAGGATGTTAACTCTTTCAAGAGGAATGGAGCCTTGCTGGCTTAATGAAGAAGATGCAAAAGAGCTTGGAGTAAATGATAATGACTGGGTAGAAGTTTATAACGATCACGGAGTTTACAGCACAAGAGCTGTTGTTAGTACAAGAATACCAAAAGGAGTTTGTATTGTTTATCATACTGTTGAAAGAACAATCTCAATTCCTAAATCGCAGGTTCGCGGTAATAAAAGAGCCGGTATGAATAACAGTATAACAAGAGTTCATTTGAAACCTAATTTACTTGCCGGTGGTTATGGTCAGTTTTCTTATCACTTTAATTATTGGGGACCATCAGCACCAAACAGAGATACGCACGTTGTGGTTAAGAAAATGGATAAGGTAGTGTTTTGATTATATAGAAAAAATTTGTTTTGCAATAGGTTAAAATCATGCTATTGAAAAGAGCAAAAATATTTGAACCTGATAAGCAGTAAGAGTTAAATAGAAAACAATTTTCAACAATAAATTATAAAAAAAATTATGGACGTTAGATCACAAATATCAATGGTGTTTCACCTGGACAAGTGTATCGGTTGTCATACCTGTTCCATTGCTTGTAAAAATATCTGGACTGACCGTAAAGGCGCTGAATATATGTGGTGGAATAATGTTGAAACAAAACCAGGTACTGGTTATCCTTCAAAGTGGGAGGATCAGTCGATCTATAAAGGCGGCTGGGAAAAGAATAACGGAAAAATTTCTTTAAAAGGTTCAGGAAAGTTTAAAGGACTTGCAAATATTTTCCACAATCCGTATCTGCCGGTGATTGATGATTATTACGAGCCGTGGACATATAAATATCTTGATCTGATCGAATCACCTCAGCAGGATGATCAGCCTGTTGCTCGTCCGGTTTCACTGATAACCGGAAAACCAATGGATATTAAAGCTGGTCCTAACTGGGATGATGATCTGAGCGGAACACCTGATTATGCAAGAAAAGATATTAACCTTGAAAATCTTTCTCCTGCCGAACAGGAAGCAATGTTTCAGCTTGAAAGAATGGCGATGTTTTATCTGCCAAGGATTTGTAACCATTGTCTTAATCCGGCTTGTGTTGCGTCATGTCCGTCAGGTGCAATTTATAAAAGAGGTGAAGACGGTGTTGTTCTGATCAATCAGAAAGTCTGCCGTGCCTGGAGAATGTGTGTTACTGCGTGTCCGTATAAAAAATCATATTATAACTGGCATACAGGAAAATCTGAGAAATGTATTTTATGTTATCCGCGTCTTGAAGCAGGATTAGCGCCTGCTTGTATGCACTCCTGCGTCGGAAGAATCAGATATTTAGGTGTAATGCTTTATGATGCTGACCGGATACACGAAGCAGCTTCGGCAAATGATAACGACCTGATTGAAAAACAGCTTGATATTATTCTTAATCCGTTTGATGAAGAAGTAATTGCTTCAGCAAAAACAAATGGCATTGCTGATTCAACAATTCATGCAGCTCAGAATTCTCCGGTTTACAAATTTGTAAAAGAGTGGGGACTTGCTCTGCCGCTTCATCCGGAATTCAGAACTTTACCGATGCTATTTTATGTACCGCCATTGCTTCCTGTTATGGCTTCTTTAAGTGAAACAAAAAACGGAGAACAAAAAGACAAACTGAATCCTATTGCTAAAAGATGGGATGATAACTGGTTGTACGATACAAGCACAGAAGAGCTTTGGGGAACAATTGATAAAGCAAGATTTCCTTTACAATATATGGCAAATCTTTTTGGTGCGGGTGATACTTCTAAGATAAGTCCTGTTCTTAAAAAAATGATGGCAGTCAGAATCCACAGGAGAAGTGTAACTGTAGGTGATTTACAGGCAGAGAAAGTTAGTTCGGCATTAACAGATACCGGTTTAACTGCCGGGCAGGCAGATGCAATTTATTCTTTGACATCGCTTGCAAAATTTGATGAGCGGTTTGTTATTCCGCCTGCTCATCGTGAACAAGCAATTGAAATGCTTGAAAGTACTGCTGATGAAAAAGGCTCAACAGGATTTGGATTTAAAGAACGACCGATAAGAGGAATATGATTTATTTTCAGATAAATATAAATCAGAATTAATAAATGAATTTAAGATGTGTTTAAAATGAATGTGAGATCAGAAATTTATAAACATTTTGCTTCTGCATTAACTTATCCGAATGAAGAAGTTAGAAATAAAGTTAATGAAATGCATAATTTGCTGGATAATAATTATCCCGAAGCTTATGAAGCAATGGCTGAGTTCTTTGAGTTTATAAAGTCTATTTCAATATGGAAATGGGAAGAAATTTTTACGCGTACTTTTGATGTGCAGGCTATTTCAACTCTTGATATTGGTTATACTTTGTTTGGTGATGATTACAAAAGAGGTGAGCTTTTAGCTAATCTAAATAGAGAACATATTAAAACTGAAAATAATTGTTCCGCTGAATTAGCAGACCATTTACCAAACCTTCTGAATCTTATAAGTAAGCACAATGATACTGATTTTATAAATGATCTTGTTGGATTGTTAATAATACCGGCACTTAAAAAAATCATTGTTGAATTTGAAAGTATAAACATCGATAAAAAAAATAAAGTTTATCAAAAGCATCATAAAACTATTATTCAGCGGGAAAAGAAATACGGAACAGTTTATCAGTCTATATTAAAAGCATTACTGATAGTTCTGAGTAAAGACTTTGGCGGGGATTATAAAAACATTGATAATGAAAATAATTTTAAAACTGAATTTGCTAAAGAAATGGAATTACCCGAATAGGAAAATATTATGACTATACTAAATAATTTTCTCTTTATAGCACTGCCTTATATAGCACTTATTGTTTTTTTAATAGGGACTATTTACAGGTACAAAAGCACAAAGTTTAAGTATTCATCTTTATCATCAGAGTTTCTTGAAGGAAAAAAACTTTTCTGGGGCTCGGTTCCTTTTCACTATGGAATTGTTTTTCTGTTCTTCGGTCATCTGACTGCATTCCTGTTTCCAAAAGAAGTGTTATTATGGAACAGCCATTCTGTAAGATTGCTGATACTTGAAGTTACTGCTTTCGTTTTTGGTATTTCAGCATTTATCGGGTTGATTCATCTTTTTGTCAGGAGAAAAACTAATCCAAGAGTCCAGATGGTATCTAACAAAATGGATATGATAATTGAAGTATTGCTTTTAACACAAATATTTCTGGGATTATGGATTGCATACGGTTATCGCTGGGGTTCTTCGTGGTTTGCTGCTGTACTTTCACCTTATTTAATGTCAATCTTTAAACTTAATCCTCAGGTTGATCCTGTTGTGAATATGCCGCTCGTAATCCAATTGCATATTGCCTTTGCATTTTTAATTGTAATGCTGATTCCTTTTTCAAGATTAGT
>JAVEUY010000218.1:0-5514 GCA_034005315.1 Ignavibacteriaceae bacterium
AAATTATTTTACTGACAACCGTGTTAATTATAATATTTGCAATATCAGCATTAGCATCTTTAATTCTTTGACGGAATTTGTTTGTTTCATTTTCCAGCAGCTCTATTTTTAATGAAGATTCTTTAGATAAATGATAAATAATTCTTGCTTCATCTGTTGCATGGTTTAAATTCAGCGATAATAATGCTGAATAATACTTTATTAAGGTATTATCAGGCAAAGCTGAACTTTGAGCATAAATTAATGATAAACTTAAAAGAGTAATTGCTGTCAGGTTAATAATAAACTTCATTTTGATTCTCCTTATAAATATTTCTTTCTTTAACCTTAAGTTATATCTGACTACTTTACTATTACGAGATTATTTTCAACTGCAAAAGCATCAGTTTTAAAACTGATTGTATTTTCTGCACGGTTTTTTTCTGCTTCCGAGTTTACAGTTCCATATAAATAAACAGTTGCATTGTTAACAATTATATGAATCGGCGGATTTGCTGAATATTGAGTTCCCCAAAACGCAGGATCGTTATAGACAAGTCTTGCAGCCCTGAAGCCAATTTCTCCCGGTCCAAATGTATTCTGGATTTTGTTTACTACACTTTTAACTCCTGAAATTTTTTCAACTTCATTTTGGAACTGATCTTTTAGCCAGGGAAGATGAGCCCAGCCGTCTAAAGTAACAACACCGTTATTACTGCTTACTGTAAGCCAGTCAAACACACCATAAAAAACATTAGATTGAATTTTCTTAAGAACCAGATTAGATAAATCAGCATCTGAAACCGATTGGCTTTCTACTTTTAAATTATTTACAATTGAATAACTATCATCAACTGAATGAGCTTCTGTTTCAGCCTGGCTTTTTGCATAAATTGTTGGAACGGTACCTGTTAAAATTATTTTGTTATCTTCGATATCAACGTTAATATTATCATTAGTCAGCAATTTTGCTTTAGCCAGTCTGTATTGAATAAAAATTTTAAGATTACTTTTTGATAAGGTTTGCCCGCTTTCCTGCGCAAGTAATTGTGTAGTAAGAATTCCTGAGATCAGAAATAGCATCATAAAAACTTTAACAAACATCTGATACTTTGCTTTCATTTTATCACCTCTTATATTTTTAAGTGTTTAGACAGTAATTGTTTTAAATATGTTAGAATTTAATTTGTATGAAAAAACACAGCAGGATAGTCTTTCCCAAAGTTTTAATAAATGTGTGATAAAAAACATCGTGGAAATGAAACTATTTAACAGCATAAACAACGATTAAAATAGCATCAGATTCCAGTCTGATTTCTTGACTTGCAGATATTCAATTCTTATCTTTGCCCTGCCACTGTTCTGATTTATTGGAACGGTGGCAATTTTTTTTAAATCACTAACAATCAAAGATTTTATCATGTCTGTTAAAAATTTTGTTTATTTAACTCGTGAACGGCTTATTGAACTTGAAAAAGAACTGCAGGAAATGAAAACCAATGGCAGAAAAACAATTGCAGCAAAAATAGCTGAGGCAAGATCGCATGGCGATCTTTCTGAAAATGCCGAATATGATGCTGCCAAAGAAGAACAGGGTTTATTTGAGTTAAAGATAAGTAAAATGGAAGATGTTCTTTCCCGTGCAAGAGTAATTGATACTTCTAAAATGCCTGAAGATGAAATCCATTTACTTTCAACTGTGAAAATCAAAAATCTTAAAACAAATAAAACTGTTGAATACACTTTAGTTTCACCTGAAGAAGCAGATTTACAGGACGGAAAAATATCTGTTACTTCTCCGGTTGGTCAGGGATTAATGGGTGCTAAAACCGGTGATAAAGTAAAAGTTAAAGCTCCGGCTGGTTTGATGGAGTTTGAGATTATTGAGATAAATAAAAAATATTGATTTTTTTCCCGCTTATGCGGGATTTTTTTTTATAATAAAGCTGTTTTTTATATTTAGTTTTAGAATGTTAATCGTAAATATTTGGATGATGTTATGTTTTTTGGAATAATTAAACACAAGGGCATTTTAAAAGATAAAATTGTTACTAGTGATGGTTACCAGTTTGTTATTGAAGTTGATGATATTAAACTTTTTCAAAAAGTCAGAAAGTTTATTGCAATTAATGGCTGCCGCCTGGCTGTAGTTAAGATTTCAGAAAATAAGATTGTTGTTGATGTACCTGAAGAAATATCAGATAAAACAAATCTTGGTACATTAAAACAAAATATGAGTGTTAACTGTGAAGCACCAGTTTCTCCGCCGGAAAAATTTAAGAATTATTTTGTTCTTGGGGAAATTCATGCAATAGGAAAAATAGAAGAAATAAAAGAGTTACCTGACAGCCATCAGATGACAATTTCTTTTCCTGAAGAATTTAAGAGTTATTTAATCATGCGCGATTTAATTACAATCGATGGAGTTAACCTGAATACTACTGAGTTAAAAGACGATTCGTTTTCAGTCAGGGTTAATCCTCTTATCTGGGAAAAAACAAATTTTACAGATAAACAATGCGGTGATACCGTTAACATTGAATTTGATAGTTTTTCTACCTTTGTCGTAAGTTTTTTGGAAACAGATGACAAGGAATATGATTCGATCTCTGAAGATTAATGAATACTACCGAACAAAAAGTATTAAGATTTATTAAAGAAAACGAGCTTATTAAAGCTAATGATAAGATTTTAATTGCATTAAGCGGCGGTCCGGATTCTGTTTTCGTTTTACATTTCTTTAATAAATATAAAAATAAATTTAAAATTGAATTAATTGCTGCTCATATAAATCATCTTTTAAGAGGAAAAGACTCAGATCGTGATGAAATTTTTTGTGAAGCAGTTTGTAAAGAGTTAGCCATTCCTTTTTACTCGTGTAAAAAAAATGTAAAAGCCTTAGCAAAGAAAAAAAATCTTTCAATCGAAATAGCAGCCAGAGAGGTCAGATATTTTGTTTTTAAGAAGTTAGCTAAAGTAAACGGATCCGATAAAATAGTAACTGCTCATAATGCAGATGATAATGTTGAAACAGTCTTTTTAAATTTAATAAAAGGAGCAGGATTAAACGGTATCGCCGGAATTCCGGTTAAACGCAATAACATAATTAGACCGGTTTTGTGTTTAACTAAGAATGAAATACTTAATTATCTTGAAACACACCAGTTTGAATACAGGATTGATCAATCAAATCTTTCAAACGAATTTGAGAGGAATTTTCTGCGCAATGAAATTATCCCTTTGATTAAAAGCAAATTGAATCCGTCGCTTGTTAAAGCAGTATTAAATACTTCCATAAATCTGCAGGGACTTATCAATGAGTTAAATATTGATGAAGATGAAATTGATTTAATGTTGAAAAAAAATAAGTTTGTGCAGATTCCTCTAACGTTCTTTACAGATAAAAACAAAAAGATATCTTTACATTTATTAAAGAATAAACTTGACAAAAATTTTGGAATAAAATTTCAATCAGCAGATATTAAAAAAATAACATCACTTGTAAATAAACAGGCAGGAAAATCCGAAGAACTTTCAGCAGGTTTGGTTGCACTAAGATCAAGAAATAATATTAAGATTAAACCAAGAACAGAAAAGCTTGAACCGGTTTCAATAAAAATCAAAATTGGCGAGAAAATAAAAATCGGAAATAAAACGATAAGCATCGAAAAAATAAATCCTGCAAATATTAAAATATCAGGAAATCCAAACATTGAATTTATTTCTACTGATAACCTGCAGAATATTTTTCAGATACGGAATTGGGAGAGCGGAGATAAATTTCATCCAATAGGAATGAAAGGAACAAAAAAAGTTTCTGATTATCTTAATGATATTAAAATGGATTCTTTTGAAAAGAAAAGTCAATTGGTCTTATTAAATAATAATAAAATTGTCTGGGTCATTGGAAAAAGACTTGATGACAGAGTTAAAATTAAATCACCCGGAAAGAAAGCACTAAAGTTATATATAAACAATGGATAACTTGATTATTGGCAATGACGTTTTTGTTCCGTTATTAACCGAAGAGCAAATACAAAACAGAATTAAAGAACTTGCTGAGCAAATATCTGAAGATTATGCTGACAAAATCCCGATCTTTATTGGTGTGCTTAACGGTGCTTTTATTTTTCTATCTGATCTGATGAAAAGTATAACAATAAATTGTGAGATAGATTTCTTTAAGCTCTCAAGTTATGGCGATGCAAAATTATCATCAGGAAATGTGCGCCTGCTCAAAGAATTAAATTGTGATGTAAACGGCAGAGATATTATTATTGTTGAAGACATTGTTGATTCAGGTTTGTCTATAAAATTCATTGGAGAGTTATTCAGCAGTTATTCTCCCGGAAGTATAAAAGTATGTACGCTGTTATTGAAACCACAGAGCCTGAAATATGATGTTAAAATTGATTATATTGGCTTCCAAATTCCGGGCAAATTTGTAATTGGATATGGATTGGATTATGCGCAGAAGTACAGGAATTTAAAATCCATTTATGCCCTATCAGAGAATTCAGAAAAAAATATTTAGAAAAAAAATGAGCAATAACGAAAATAAATCAGGAAATAAATCACCAAAAGGTGGTGGTCCAAACAGACCAGATGAAAACTTTGATTGGTCAAAGGTGATAAGGCTTGTGTTTGGCTGGGGCGCTGTTATTGTAGCAGCAGTAATTATTATGCAGGTTTTCAGAACCAGTGTTGAGAATTTTACAGAAATTCCTTATGGTCAGTATGAAATACTTATTGAAGATTCAGAAAATATTACATCTGCTAATATTACTAAAGCCGATTTGAATGATTATACATTTAAAGCTACTTTGAAAAAGAAGACAAATATTACAATTAATGGTAAATCAGTTCCTATAACCGCTTTCTCTGTTTATATACCTGAACCTTTAATTGTTGAACAAGAAAAACTCTGGAAAGAAAAAGGTATAGACTACTCGTTTAATAAAGAATCAAATGAATGGGTAAATATACTTGTAGGATTTTTACCCTGGGTTTTAATTATTGCAATTTGGATTATTATAATGAGAAGGATGCAGGGGCAAAGCGGCGGTTCGCGCGGTATATTTTCTTTTGGAAAAAGTAAAGCAAAATTAATTACTCCTTCAAGTAAACGCGTAACCTTTAAAGATGTTGCCGGTGCTGATGAAGCAAAACTTGAATTGGAAGAAGTTATAGAATTCTTAAAAGAGCCTTCTAAATTTCAAAAGCTTGGAGGAAAAATTCCAAGAGGTGTTTTATTATTAGGACCTCCCGGAACAGGTAAAACTCTTCTTGCGCGTGCTGTTGCGGGCGAAGCAGGTGTTCCGTTCTTTTCAATTTCGGGTGCTGACTTTGTTGAGATGTTTGTTGGTGTCGGTGCAAGCAGAGTAAGAGATTTGTTTGAGCAGGGGAAGAAAAATGCTCCTTGTATAATTTTTATTGATGAGATTGATGCTGTGGGAAGACATCGCGGTGCTGGTCTTGGAGGCGGACACGATGAACGTGAACAATCATTAATCCAGTTAGTTGTTGAATTGGATG
>JAVEUY010000219.1:0-5501 GCA_034005315.1 Ignavibacteriaceae bacterium
CACCTGATGCAGGAACTGCGACTATTAGCACTGCAAATGGTTGTGCTGATGTTAATTTTACCCTTTCTGCAACTGGCTTAACTGCTGCCACTGGAATTTCTTATCAATGGCAAGCATCGGCAAATGGCACAACTGGCTGGGCTGATATTAGTGGCGCAATATCTACAACTTATGTTGCGAGCACTAGCGTTACCAAGTATTATAGACTAGTCACTACCTGTTCGTTAAGCTCGCAAACCAACGAAACTAATGTTGTTTCATATACGGTAACTGGTAATGCTTGTGTTTGTGAATCTTACCCAGAGAGTTATTCAAATTTTTATACCAGTGATGAAGATATTGGCAATGTAACTGTTGGAACTTTGAATAATTCTAGTACTTTAGGCGAATTGGCGGCAGGGGCGAACTCCGAAGCATATGTTTATAGCAATTACGCAGGCGTTGTCGCAGCTCCCGATTTGCAACAATTAGAGGAGGTGTCTTTTAGTTTATCATCAATAATCTCATCGGGGAGTTATAATAAAGGATTCCAAATTTTTATTGATTACAATCAAGATGGAGTATTCTCTAAAACAGAGAGAGTATATTCCTCACCGTCAGCAATTGCAGGCGCTCATACCGAAACTGGAAGTTTTATAGTTCCTATAACAGCTATGCCTGGTATAACTCGTATGAGAGTTATAAACATCGAGGAAACTTTCCCAACTTCAACAAATTATACAACTTCTACACCTTATGATTACGGTGAAACCGAAGATTATTGTGTTAACATTACTCTTGCTCCAAACTGTGATGCAACTCCCAATGCGGGAACAGCAAGTATTAATTTTGCTTCGGGATGTTTAAGCACTCCTCATACAGTAACGGCAACAGGATTGTCTGCTGCAACAGGAATTCAATTTCATTGGCAATATTCTTTAGATGGCTCAACTGGATGGACAGATATTGAGGATGCAGATGCAAGCTCGTACACTAATATTACAGATGTTACAACTTATTATCGACTCAAATCAACATGTAGTTTCACAGGTTTGAGTAATTTTACGAATGTTGTCTCCTATACTGTTACTGGCAATGATTGTTGTGTCTCCACTTTAAATTTGTATGATGATGCAACTGATGGCTGGGGTGGTGATTATGTTACAGTTACAGTTGGTGGAACAGTTTTAGGTACATATACTCTTGCAAGTGGAGCAGGTCCTTTCACTATTTATATTACATCAGATGCTGATGAAGCCATTTCGATTGTTTATACTGGAACTAATAACTACTCAGACAGTTATTTTGATTTAATTGGTCCTGGTGGTAATTATTATGCACAAGATTGGTACCCAACAGATTATTCAACTTATTATGATGGGCCATGGAACGGTAGGGGGTGTCCAATTCCTCAGCCGGGTGATATGTGCGAAATGAGTATTGCATTTTGTACAGGTACAAATTACAGTTTTCCAACAGGAGTGGATAATCCCCCAGCACCTGACGGTCCAGAATATGGATGTCTTTCAACACAACCTAATCCTGTTTATTATTATCTTAGAATAGATCAACCTGGCTCTATGGAGATTCTTATCGAAAGCGATTGTGGGGATGTTGATTTTGCCGCATGGGGACCTTTTGATGCAACAACTTGTGATCCATTAGATCTTACCGCAGCAGGCAATCCTGGAACTGGAGGTAATTATGATCAACCATACGGAAATCTTGTTGATTGTGCATATAGCACTGCAGCAATTGAGTATCTTAGTATTCCTGATGCAGAAGTTGGAGAATATTATATGGTGATGATTAATAATTTTGCAAATTGCGACGGTATTATTTCGTTTGAGCAAATATCAGGCGAAGGTTCATCAGATTGTTCAATTGTAGCTCCTCCAGTTTCTAACAATGGTCCTTATTGTGTTGGACAGGATATTGAACTTTCTGTAAATTATCCTGTAACTGGGGCTTCTTACAATTGGACTGGACCTAACGGATTTACTTCAACGGTTATGAATCCAACCATAACAAATGCTGATCCAAGCGATTCGGGAACATATTCGCTAATTATCACCGTAGGAAGTGAGGTGAGTGAGCCTGAAACAACTGATGTTACAGTTAGCAATCCGCAGCCTCTAACTACAGTTGCCGCTGGAGATTTTGTTTTTAGAAATATTGGTACAGATTGGAATACTGCTTCAAATTGGCTCGAGTGCACTGGAGCAGATGCTTATATAGTTTCTGCTATTGTCCCAACTGCCTTAGACAATGTTGTAATTTGTGCAGGAACAACTTGTGCATCAAGCGAAGCTATAATTTATACATCGGGTGCTACATGTAATAATATTACGATCGAGTCTGGCTGTGTTTTAACTGTTGATGGTGCTCACAGCCTTACGGTTCATTCAAATTGGACAAATAATGGAACATTTAATCCTAGTACTGGAACAGTTGTATTTAATGGAACCTCAAATGT
This sequence comes from Ignavibacteriaceae bacterium, assembly GCA_034005315.1. Lineage (GTDB taxonomy): Bacteria > Bacteroidota > Ignavibacteria > Ignavibacteriales > Ignavibacteriaceae > IGN3. The sequence continues at coordinate 2,456 of JAVEUY010000219.1, forward strand.
TTTGGGTTCAACCATTAGTCACGATTTTTATAATGTTACAATTAATGCATCTAAAATTATGACAGCTCCAGCGACCAATATGAATGTAATGGGTAATTGGACAAATAATGGCACATTTAATCACAATACAGGTACAGTTACTTTACTAGGTTCATCTGCTCAAAATGTTAGCTCTGGAATTAACTCACAATTTTATAATTTGACAGTACAAAATAGTTCTACTGGAATTCTACTCTTAGATGATGCAGAAGTTTTAAATATTCTAACTTTAAACGATGGAGTTGTGTCAACTTCTGCAAATAAATTAATCTCAAGATCTATCTCAACTAACGCTATTGATGGATTTTCAAATCAAAGCTTTATTAATGGTAATTTAAGAAAGTTTGTAATTAATGCTACAACTTATGCTTGTCCAGTAGGTTTAGGTCTGAATTCAACAGATTATCATCGCCTCGATTTTATAAGCAATATTTCGGGTGGGACAAGTTATATTGATATTTGGGTTGAAGCAATTTCCGAGTCAGCTAATAATATTGATGCTAACATCAGTACCGCTTTTCAAGATGCCGATATAATTGAAGTCTTAGGTGAAGATGCTATTTGGCATATCGTGCCCGATGTTGTGCCTGTTGGTACATACGGAGTTAAGCTTTATGTTGAGAATATGGGGCTAAGTGATTTGGATGATAATAAGTTCTTTGTTACAAAAAGACCTGAATCTTCATCAGATTATTCGGATTGGGATACTTTTGATGATATAGTTTCTATTCCTGCTAATGGCGCAGATGGACGTATTTTTAATGGTGGGTCGGGTTATGCTCAAGCAAATGGTTTTAATTCATTCTCTCAGTATAGTATTGCAAAATCAAATACTGTTTTGCCTGTTGAGATGGTTAGCTTTGAAGTAAAATGTGATAATGATGTTGCCATTTTATCATGGCAAACTGCCTCTGAAATAAATAACGACTATTTCATCATCGAAAAGTCTAATGATTTAAGAAATTTCAATGAAATTGCTAGGGTTAAAGGAAATGGTAATTCAAATTCTTTTAAAAGCTATACAGTTGTCGATGATAATGCTAATATTAAAGTATCATACTACCGAATTATCCAAGTTGATTTTGATGGCACCAGAAATGTTGGTAATGTGATAACCTCTGATTGCTTCTCATTTACTAATGAATTGCCTCTGATGATTGCATATCCAAATCCATTTAATGACGAACTTAAAATCGCTATTGAAAATTGCTATGAACAACAATTTATTATCGAAATTTTTGATAATGCTTCAAGGTTAGTATTTGCTGAAGTTTACAAAACTAATGATAATACCCGTAATCTAAATCTTGACTTGAGTTATCTAAATCCTGGAATTTACACAATAAGATTTAAGTCTAATCTTCATACTATAAATAAAAAAATTGCTAAACAATAAAAATAGTAATACGTAGTGAGATATATGAAAAAAGCTGTCGCTCTTGACAGCTTTTTTTTAATTATGTAATTATTTGGATGTCAATTTTTATAGTAAATTTTGTTTTGAGCTTAAAGACATTATGTTTGTAAAGTTGGACTCAAATTGTATTTGTAAAAACATTTTTGACAAAAACAACAATGCGCTAATTATATATCATCAGAACGTTTACAATGCTCCGTTCATGCCTGAGAATTTTGCTTCAAAAGCCACATGATCCTGCTCCCGTAAAACTATTTATATTACTGATTAACCAGCTTAACACTTACAAATTTATTTGAAATAGCTGAAATTCAATATTGTTAAAATGGCATCCGCAGCTCGCTCGGATTTGTAATCCGAGTGTTTGATAACTTTCACTTGGATTACAAATCCGAGCGAGCAATGAGTGGCTTTTTTTTCTATTATATCCCCAAACCAAGGCAAAATATTTTTATTCTCATTTGGTTTAAATTATACATAATGTCTGTAATGTGTAGGAAGAAGAGTTTATTGATATATGAGTGTTTTGTATGGGCGCATGGGTGCGTGACCCACATTATATTATATGTGGAAATAATGATACAAAAATCATAATGTTCTTTTTGCGAAGCATTATATTATAATAATATAATTTGTCAACGCCAAAACTATTATAAGCTATGAAAACACTAAAACTATTTCGATTGTATTCCTGTATTACACTGCTATTATTTTGCGGATTTAGCTCGTCTATTCTCGCTCAAGTAACAATTGGTTCAGGAACATCAACCCAAAGGTATCCACTAGGTGCATACTGGGGGTATGAGAGAAGTGCTTCGCTTTATACAGCTGCTGAAATTTCAACATCAGGCAGTATAACTAATCTTGCGTGGTATCCAACCGAAACATCATCTATATCGCGGCCAATAAAAATATTTAATATCTCTGCTCAGACAGAAGCTCCTGTCGAAAGAATAAAAGTTTTAGACTTGGGAAATTCTAAACTTGAAAACGGGAGTTGTGTAATTAAGCTAGATTATCCTTGTGAAAACTATAGCGTTATCCTAACTCCAATCGGTGATTATTATAATTTATTTGTTTCGGAAAAAAGAAAAACTGAATTTATCGTTAAATGCATTGATTGTACTGAAGCAGAATTTGACTATGTTTTAATTGAAAAAAAAGTTAAATATCGACTCGATGCTGTTGATTCAAAAAAAATAGAATGATTTATAACCTGGACCTTTATTATTTAAATACCTCAGCTCGCTATAGTATGCAATCCAAGTGCTTTAACCAATTTTAAATTCCAATATAAGCAATTAAGTTTTTAGATTATTTGGTTATTGAATTAAAGACATTGTTCTGCCACTCGGATTGCAACCGAGCGTTTTGCGAGCTCAGCGGAGCTAAATCCGAGCGAGCTGAGGAAATCCTATTACAACTGGTGAAAAACGATTATAAATTGCGCTATTGCGTGAAATTTCGTACATTCAACAAGCAAATGCAACTTTATTGTTAACAAAATTATAAAATATATTTTTAGGGCAATCATAATTTAGATTTTTTCTAGGTCTTCTATTGATTTTATACTGTATTTCAGTGATATCA
>JAVEUY010000220.1:0-5435 GCA_034005315.1 Ignavibacteriaceae bacterium
GAAAAAAAAGCTGCACTTGCCAAAGGTCTGGTTGACCGGATTGGAATGGCTGGTGCGGTTCTCTCTCATCAAAGATATGATGGGGATAAAATTAAAATAGCAGGAGAAATATTAGATCATCAGATTGCAGTTGAATATGTGCTTGGTGTAATGCTTAGTAAAAATCATGGCGTTATTGAAGATAAAAAAGATATAGAAGCAGTTGGACATCGTGTTGTTCATGGCGGTGAATCCTTTACCGGATCTGTTTTTATTTCTGATGAAGTTGTTAAAGTATTACAGGATAATATTGAGCTAGCTCCGTTACATAATCCGCCGAATATTAAAGGTATTCAGGCTTGCCAAAGAATATTACCTGATACTCCTCAATGCGGCGTTTTTGATACAGCATTTCATTCTCAAATGCCGCCGAAATCATATTTATACGGAATACCATACGAGTTATATAAAAAATATAAGATCAGGAGATATGGATTTCACGGAACATCCCATTTATATGTATCACAAAAAGCTGCTGAACTGCTTGGTAAAGATGTCAGTCAGTTAAAAATAATCACTGCTCATTTGGGTAATGGCTGCAGTATAGCTGCAGTAAAACATGGAAAAGCAATCGATACTTCTATGGGTTTTACACCTCTTGAAGGATTATTAATGGGTACACGAAGCGGTGATCTGGATCCGTCTTTGATACTTTTTATTATGGGTAAAGAAGGGCTGACAATTGGAGAAGCAAATACACTGCTTAATAAACATAGTGGTCTTATCGGTATCAGCGGAGAAAGCAGTGATATGCGGGAAATCTTATCTGCGGTTAAAGATAATCAGCAAAGGGCAAAATGGGCTTTTGAAATATTTAGCTACAGGATTAAAAAATATATCGGAGCTTATGTTGCTGCAATGGGTGGTTTGGATGCTTTGGTTTTTACGGGCGGAATTGGTGAAAATGCAAAGGAAGTTAGAGAAGAAATATGTATGGATCTTGGATTCCTTGGTATTGAACTGGATGAATTAAAGAATAATAACGGTGAAGAGTTTATTTCAAAATCAGATTCGAAAGTTGCTGTGTTAAGAATTCCGACTAATGAAGAGTTGGTTATTGCAATGGATACTGCAAAGATAGTTTCTGAAATGAAACATTAAAAAATACAGAGCATTGCTTTGTGATAGCCTTATATCAATATTACTAAGGTTAATTTTGGAATTAGGAATAAAAGGTAAAACTGCACTGATTACAGCTTCAAGTAAAGGCATTGGTAAAGCAGTTGCCGAAGGTCTTGCAGCAGAAGGTTGTAATGTAGCAATCTGTTCCCGCACAAAAACAACACTTATAGAAACAGCTCGTGAAATTAAGCTAAAGTATGGGATAGAACCATTTTGGGGTTTGTGTGATCTTAGTCAGCAAAAAGATATTGATAATTTTTTTAATTCAGTTCAAAAACAGTTTGGCACAGTTGATATTTTAGTAAATAATTGTGGTGGCCCGATTCCCGGATTCTTCAGAGAGCTATCCGAAGAAGACTGGGAAAATGCATATAAGCAGATATTATTAAGTGTAATAAGGTTTTCAAATCTGGTTTTATCAAAAATGATGGAACAGGAATGGGGTAGAATTATTAATATTACATCTGTTTCAGTAAAACAGCCTGTTCATAATCTGATGCTTTCAAATGCACTTCGCTCCGGTGTAACTGGTTTTGCAAAATCTTTAAGTAATGAAGTTGGCAACAGAAACATTACAGTAAATAATATAGCACCAGGCTACACATTGACAAACAGAGTTTATGAATTAGCAGTTAATTGCGGAAAAGCTTCAGGTAAATCGCACGAAGAAATATTGGCTGAAATGGTTAAAGATGTTCCAATGAATCGGTTGGGCGGTCCTGATGAAATTGCAGCAATGGCAGTCTTTTTAGCTTCACAAAAAGCAAGCTATATTACTGGAACCACAATCCAGATTGATGGCGGATTAACCAAATCATTGTATTAAAAATTTATAACTTATTTAAGGTTTGGTATAAAAGAAAAAACCCCTCAATACTGAGGGGCTTTTCCACTAACCAATGAACATTACGCTTCCCTGAAATTGGTTCCAATATTAAGCTAATATTGGGGATCCTTGTGCGAGATAATAATTCTGATCGCCCCTTATCTCGAAACTTTTTATTGCTTCATCTAAAGTATCATACAAATTAAATACATTTAAAGTACCTGCTTTTTCCATCAACGCTTTAACAACTTCATCCGGTTTTACAATCCGGATATCACCATTAATTTTTGCGCTTGATTTTAAAGCTAAAACTAAAACACCTAAAAAAGTGGAATCAATGAATTCACATTTGCTTATATCCACAATAATTTTTTGCTGTTTTTGAATAGAAATTAACTCATCAAGGTTTTTCTTTAACACATTTGCTTCTCTATAAGTTGCACGACTTAAATTTACAACCTGAATGACGATATTGTTTATATGCAACCTATCAAAATCTTCTGAAATCGCCCTCATAACTTTATCCCTCCTTACTTAAATTAAGATTTTTATCCCCAGTTATTTGAAATAGTTTAAGCATGCACTGTGCTAAAAATGACAAAATTTGTTCCATACTTGTTAATTCAATTTTTGTTAAATTTAACATATAAATATTTAATATTGACTCATTTTGATATAAAAAGAGATGTTTCAATTTCATTTTGAACTCTTAGAAATGAATAAATTTAGCCATTTATTTAATGCATCATTCATCAGACAATACCATCAATTTTTTTGATTTGACAAGAGATCATTACGAAAATTTTCCTGTTGCTTCTTTCCTTATTCCAAAAAAATACAGGAAAGATATTGCAATTATTTACTGGTTTGCCAGAACTGCAGACGATATTGCAGATGAAGGTATATTTAGTGCTGATGAAAGACTTGAAAAATTAGAGAAATTTGAAAAAGAATTTGTAATATCCTTAAATAGTAAATCTGATCATTTAAGATTTAATCTGCTTTCTGCGATAATAAAAAAAAATAAATTATCAGCTAATTATTTTATTGAGCTGTTATCAGCTTTTAAACAGGATGTAACAAAACTAAGATATGAAAGTTATCAGGAAGTACTGGAATATTGTAAACGCTCTGCAAATCCGGTCGGCAGGTTACTTCTTGAATTATTCAAAATTCAGGACGCTGAAGCAGTTAAATGTTCGGATAAAATTTGCACCGCATTACAACTTACTAATTTTTATCAGGATACTATAATTGATTACAAAAAAGGGCGTATCTATTATCCTCAGAATGAAATGAAAATGTTTTCAGTAACTGAAAAAATGTTTGAGTTAAAAGAAAATAATCCTAATATTAAAGCGCTTGTAAAATATAATATTGATAGAACTCAACAATTGTTTGATGAAGGTCGTGAAATTATTAATTATCTTTCCGGCAGATTTAAATATGAGATAATCTGGACTATTTCCGGTGGAGAGAAGATTTTATCAAAGATCAGAAAAAATGATTTTAATGTTTTTGATAATCGCCCTGTATTGAATAAATCGGATTTTTTAAAATTACTAATTAAGTCTCTTTTTAATGATCGATTCAGCGAAAGAAATATCTAAAAAAAGCAAGAGCAGCTTTTATTATGCTTTTAATCTTCTTCCTGAAGAAAAGCGCGAAGCAATGAACACTGTTTATGCATTCTGCAGAAAGACTGACGATATAGTTGATGAAAATCTTGATTCAACTGATATAAAATATGAGAAGCTTAGAAAATGGAGAATTGAGTTTGAAAAAAGTTTTTCAGGTCATTCCGATTATGTTTTACTGAATAAACTTGGTACAACAATTTCAAAATTCAATATCCCTTTAGATCCGTTTTTTGAATTAATCAAAGGAATGGAAATGGATCTTCAAAAAGACAGATATAAGTCATTTGATGATCTTCAGCTTTACTGTTACCGTGTTGCTTCTACAGTTGGTCTTATTTGTATCGAAATTTTCGGGTACAAACACTCATCAACAAAGCAATTTGCTGTTGATCTTGGAATTGCATTGCAATTAACCAATATCTTACGTGATATCAGTAAGGATGCAAAGAACGGCAGGATATATCTTCCGCAGGAAGACCTGAACAAGTTTAATTATTCTGAATCAGATTTACTTTCATTTAACTACAATAATAATTTTCGTGAACTGATGATTTACGAATCTTCAAGAGCAAAAATGTATTTTGATTCAGCAACTTCTCATCTTAATCTTGAAGACAAAAGAACAATGTTTGCAGCTCGTGCAATGCAGCATATTTATTATAAAATTCTTGAGAAAATTATTGATAAAGATTATGATGTTTATAACAATGAAATTAAAGTGAATAAAATTGAAAAGGTCGGAATAGCTTTAGGAGTCTGGGCTAAGTATAACTTAGTATATTAAATGAAAAAATGTCTTGTCATCGGCGGCGGAATTGCCGGTCTTACTGCTGCTTCGTATCTCTCATCAAAGAAAATTAAAGTTAAACTCCTGGAATCATCACCAAAACCCGGCGGCAGAGCTTACTCTTTTTTCGATCAGGAAACTCAAACAATCCTGGATAACGGGCAGCATATAATGATGGGCTGTTTCAAAGATACATTAGCTTTGATTGATCTTATTGACGCAAGAGATAATTTTATCTTTCAGAAAAATCTAAGAATAGAATTCTTGCATAAAGAATCCGGCAATAGTAATCTTAATGCCGTCAATTGGTTTTATCCATTCAATCTCTTATCTGCTTTATTAAAATTTAAAGTTTTTGATAGCCGTGATAAACTTCAATTAATAAAGTTTTTGATAACACTTCCGTTTGTAAGTAAAAAAAAACTAAGTAATCTTACTGTTAAACAATGGCTTATTGAATCAGACCAAACCGAAAATCTTATAAAATACTTTTGGGAAATAATTGCTATTGGCGCTTTAAATTCAGGTATAAATAAAGCCTCTGCATTGTTGTTTTATAAAGTTATTACACAAATATTTTTTCGGGGTAATTTTGCTTCAACAATTATTCTTCAGAAATATGGATTAAGCAAAAGCCTGATTGAACCGCTGAATAATTTTATTGTGAAAAATGAAGGTGATATTCTGCTGTCAAAAAAAGTAAATGGATTGGTAATTGAAAAAGACTTTGTGGTTTCAGTTTTAGCCGGAGAAGAAAAGTTAAGTGATTATGATTTTATAATTTCTGCTGTTCCGTTATATAATTTAGAAAGAATAATTGATCTTAATATTCTGAACATAAATAATCAATTTGAGTATTCTACAATTCTCAATATCCATTTATGGATAGACGAACTTGACCTTCAAGAAAAATTTTACGGATTTCTTGATTCACCTTTGCATTGGATTTTTGTGAAAGATGAACATTATAATATTGTTATAAGCGATGCAGATTATTTAGCTGAAAAAGATCAAAACGAAA
>JAVEUY010000221.1:0-5427 GCA_034005315.1 Ignavibacteriaceae bacterium
TTCCGGAGAAAGAATTGCATATTCAGTAACTGAGTATGATCTGCCGTCAGCTAAAACAACAAGCACAGTTTATGTAATGAATAAAAATGGTTCATCACTTGAAAGTATTTCCGACAAATTACCCGGCGCATATTCACCATTCTGGTCTGTTAACGATGATCTTTTTCTTTTAAGCAAAGGGCAGCTTTATAAATATTCCTTTGATACAGATAAGGTTGAGCAATTAACTGATTTTTACCCGGGAGTTTCAGCACCGGTAGTTTCAAAAGATGAAAGATATGTTGCATTTACTGCCGATCTTTTTCCGGAATGCGGAACTGACAATGACTGCAACAAAAAATTAGACGAGTCTTCTTCTAACGGACCTGTTCAGGCTTATATTGCTGATAAACTGATGTTCAGACATTGGACTGAATATAAAGGTGAGAAAGAAACTTATCTGATTTTATACGATATGGTTGAGAAGAAATATGAAACAATAACAAGCAGTGATGTTCTTTCCGGTGCTTATATGCTTGGCGGCGGAACTAAGTATGCCTTCTCTCCCGATAGCAGAATATTAGCTTATGTTTCAACACCTGAAAAAAATATTGCCGCTTCAACAAATACAGATATTTATTTACTGCCGATCGGAACAAAAGAACCTGTGAATATTACTTTTGCAAACAACGCATTTGACGGCTCCCCGGTTTTTTCTCCCAATGGAAATTATATAGCATATAGTACACATACAATTCCGGGATTTGAAGCAGACAGATTCAGAGTTGCGATATATGATATAAAAGCTTTACAATCACAAATTCTTACAGAAGCATTTGATTATACAACAAGTGATATGTCCTGGTCGCCGGATTCAAAATCAATTTATTTTACTGCAAATGTTCAGGGTTATAATCCTGTTTTTAAAGTAGATGCTGTTTCAAAAGAAGTTTCAAAAGTTACAGATGATAAGGCTGTCCGCGGTTATCAGATAAGCAAAGATCAAAAAACTGTATTTCTGAATTTTTCCAGTGTTGATAAACCTGGCGAAATATATTCATATAATATAAACAGCGGAGTTTATTCTCAAATAACTTTTTACAATAAAAAAATATCTGAAGAAGTTGATATCAGACCAGCAGAACAAATGTGGGTTGATGGCGCGGACGGTGTTCCGGTTCATGTTTTTATTGTTAAACCGCACGGGTTTGAAGAATATAAAAAATATCCTTTAATAGTAAACGTACATGGCGGTCCGCAGATGCAATGGATGGATTCTTATCGCGGTGACTGGCAGGTATATCCGGGTTCTGGTTATGTTGTTGCTTTTTTAAATCCACATGGTTCCACCGGCTATGGAAGCAAATACACCGAAGCAATATCAAAAGATTGGGGAGGCAAAGTATATGAAGATGTAATGAAGGTAACAGAAGCACTTGAAAAATTACCTTATGTGGATAGCGAAAAAATGGGGGCTATGGGATGGTCATACGGCGGTTATATGATGAACTGGCTGCAGGGACACACTACAAAATTTAAATGCCTCGCTTCTATGATGGGAGTTTATGATCTTGAATCTATGTGGGGTTCAACCGAAGAGTTATGGTTTGCAAATTGGGATCTCGGAGGACAGCCATGGAATTCCGAATTGTATGCTAAATATTCTCCCTCTAATTATGTTCAGAATTTTTCTACACCTACTCTAATTATTACCGGTGAAAAAGATTATCGTGTTCCTTATACACAAAGTCTCCAGTACTTTACTACACTGCAATCATTAGGAATTGGCAGCCGGTTAATTGTGTTTAAGAACGATGGACATTGGCCAAACAGTATTAAATCAATGCCGCTTTATTACAATGCACACCTTGAATGGTTCCATAAATATCTTGGAGGAAAACCTGCTCCCTATAATTCAAATGAAATGGTAAAGAACAATATCTTTAAATAATAACCTATCGAATGCAGAGATCTACGATTGCAAATTCTCTGCATTCCGTTTTAAAATATTTCGACTAATAATTTTTATTAAACAAAAACATTTATGCTTAAAAAAGTAGCTCTTCTTTCAACTGATAATCTTGAAAATTTTTTTACATACGATAAACTTCTGATAGAGCCAATGAAACAATCCGGATGGCTTGCAGAAGAAATTTCCTGGCGTGATGAAAAAGTAAACTGGAATGATTATGATGCCGTAATAGTCAGATCAACCTGGGATTATCAGCACGATTCCGAAAAATTTATTAAAGTCCTTCATAAAATAAATTCTTTGACTCATCTTGAAAATGATTATGACCTGATGAAGTGGAATATAAATAAAAATTATTTAGATGATCTTAAGAATAAAGGAGTGCAAATTGTTAATACTCTGTGGAAAAATAAATTTGACCGCAACGAAGCCTTAAATTATTTTGAACAGCTTGGCTCGGAGGAAATTATTATAAAACCTAATATCAGCGCAGCCGCTGACAAAACATTCAGACTTAATAAAGAGACACTTATCTCATCCCTTGATATACTTGAAAATACTTTTGCTGTACGCAAATTTATGATTCAGCCTTTTATTAATAATATCATTGAGGAAGGAGAATATTCATTATTCTTTTTCAATGGCAAGCATAGTCACTCAGTTCTTAAAACTCCAAAGGATAATGATTTCCGGGTTCAGGAAGAACATGGAGGCAATATCAGATTTATTGCAGCATCAGAAATAATAGTTAACAGTGCACAAAATATTATAAATAAATTACCATCTGTTCCGTTGTATGCCAGAGCTGACCTTGTACGCATTAATAATGATCAATTCGCACTAATGGAACTTGAGCTTATAGAACCTTCCTTATATTTGAATAAAGATACAAAGGCTCCGTTAAACTTCGTGAAAGCATTTACAGAAAAGATGAACAGTTAATTAAATACCGGTCACTTTAGATTTAAGTATTAATTTATAATTTAGATTAGTTAATAATTATTTTGGAAACAGTAAAAAATTGATTCTTTATAATGGATAAAAAAACAAGATGCGCATGGTCTTCAAACGACCCTTTATATATTAAATATCATGATAAAGAATGGGGAGTGCCTCTTCACAACGATAGAAAATTATTTGAATTTCTTGTACTCGAGGGTTTCCAGGCTGGGCTAAGCTGGAGAACAATACTTTATAAACGCGGTAATTTTCGTAAAGCATTTGATAATTTTGATTTTAATAAAATTGCAAAGTATGATAAAAGGAAAATTAATTCTTTATTGAAGAATGCAGGAATAATCCGGAACAAACTTAAAATTGAATCTGCCGTGCAGAATGCAAAAGCTTTTATTAAAGTAAGAAAAGAGTTTGGAACTTTTGATAAATATATCTGGGCATTTGTAAATGGCAAACCGATACAAAATAATTTCAAATCGCTAAAAGAAATACATGCAAGAACAGAGCTTTCAGACACAATAAGTAATGATCTGAAGAAGCGCGGATTTAAGTTTGTAGGTTCAACAATAATCTATGCACACATGCAGGCAACCGGTATGGTAAACGATCATTTGATTAGCTGCTTCAGATATCACCAGGTTTGATATGATTAAAATAAGAGATAAAAGAAAATCTGAATATTGTTTTTTACTTATTAACAAAAATATCTAAAAGGAGTTACACTTGCTTTTTCAGTATGCCGGCATATTTCTTATAGGAATTATAGTTGGATTTCTTGGCGGTCTTTTCGGTAAAGGCGGCAGTGCAATTGCTACACCGATGTTAAGCCTTATCGGAATCCCCGGATTCATTGCTGTTGCTGCACCGCTTCCCGCAACTATACCGGGAACATTAATTGCATCAGCAGAATATTGGAAGTCTAATTTGTTAGACAAAAAAATTGTTTTGTGGAGTATCCTGATCGGTGTGCCTGCAACAATAATTGGTTCACTTCTTACAGAATATACAGGTGCGTTACCCTTATTAATAATCACCGGTTTTTTAGTTCTTGGTTTTGGTTTAAGCTTTTTATTATTTCCGAAAGAAAAATCTGATAATATTAAGGAAGATAAATCATTAAATAGTAATCACCGGTTTTACTGGTATGCAAGATTAATTCTGATTGCACTTTTTATTGGTTTAATTTCCGGATTATTAGCTAACTCAGGTGGATTTTTATTAGCACCAAGTTATGCGCGCACATTAAATCTGCCGATTAAAAAAGCATTTGCATGTTCACTTGCTGTCTCGGCATTTCTTGCTTTACCCGGAACAATAGTTCATGCTTATCTGGATCATATTGATTGGATTGTTACTATAGTTCTCGCTCTCGGTTCAGTTCCTTTTTCTATGTTAGGCGCTAAGGTTGCCATTCGTTCAAAATCCAGTTTTCTGGAAAGAGTATATGGTTTGATATTGACTTTTCTCGGCATCTTTTTTCTTATAAAATTAATTATCAACTAAACTTGTTAAAAATTAAACAAAAGATTTATAAGATATTTAAAGTCTGCTTAAAGTTTAATTATCCGGCAGGTAAAGTTTTTTAGCAAAGCATAGTAGAGAAAATATTAATATCGGAATTATTTCTCGTGATTTAATAACGGTGTAATATTTATTCCGCTTACTTTAAGAATACTGATTATTAGAACTGCTGTACCAATCCATTGGACGGGTGAAAGAATATTATCGTGTACAAAATAATCCAGAACAACGGCTGTTAATGGAAAAGCCAGTTCACAAATAGAAGCAACTGAAGCTGAGATTCTTTTTAACCCATAATAATAAAGAAATATTGCTGATCCGCCTGTTGTAAAAGCAATAATTAAAAAGATAATAATTTGTTTTGTAGTGATTTCATTAAAACCTGAAATGTTACCTGTTGAGGCTGCCAAAATCAACATTATAATTGTGGCAAATAAAAATCTGAGATATGTGCCCATTTCATAATCAACATTTCTTAACGCTCTTTTACTAAGCACGGTTGAAGAACTGAAACTAAAAGCAGCCAGCAGAGCAAATAATGCTGCAATTGTTGTCTTATCTCCTGTTGAAAAATTTGGAGACGATAAGCCGAAAGTCATAAAATATGCGCCAACTATTGCCAGACTTGCCCAAAGAAAAAACTCTTTTGGTAATTTTTCTTTTAAAAACATGGTCGCAAGAGAAATTGCAAAAACGGGCTGGAGCTTTTGAAGAAGAATTACAACTGAAAGATTAACAAAGTTTATGTAGAAAAGAGCCTTAGTAATTGCCATAGTTCCAACTGCACCGCCAAGTAATGCCACTCCCGCAAAGGCAATCCAGTCTTTTACATTTAAAGATTTCAAAGATGGAAATCTTTTTATAAAAAAAGGTGTTAATAATATCGCAACGATAGCACTCTCAACCAAAACAACCAGTGGAACAGGCAAAGAATAAAGAGACGGGCGCAAAACTATTCCATCTACTCCCCAAAGTGATGCTGCTATTATGACCACTGC
>JAVEUY010000222.1:0-5424 GCA_034005315.1 Ignavibacteriaceae bacterium
ATTGGTACTATTTATTAACTCAACATATATTATAGTGCTTAACGAAGACTTATAGCTATTATCACTCAAATTATAGTACGCTGAAAACCAAACATTTTCACCACTAAAATAAACATCACGATCGGTCTGGATAGTAAGACTTTCTTTTATCTCACTATTAGCCTCCGAATTACTTGATTGGGCATTTGTTTTACTGCAAAATATGTTTGCAATTAATAGAAACAAAAAAGTCTTTAAAAGTATATTCAATCTCATTTTATAAGTATTTACAAATTTAATCTTCCCAAAAATCAGGTTTTTCTAAATAACCACCATCAGTTCTACAATCAATGCAATCAGGATAAGTTACTCCTACAATGCCATAATCATTTTCTACATAAAACCATGGTGGCCCATATCTTTCCTTAAAATTTTTTATTCCTTCTTTATCAATTATAACAATACAGTTAGAATAATAAAACGGACCAACCAAACCGTTTACAAATAATTTTTCCCGAGAAACAGATGCTACAGTAAAATAACCCAAAACAATATCGTCTTTATAATTTACATTTTTGATATTACCACGGATTGGTAAGGGTTGAGTTGAGTTTATAAAATCTACATCAGAACTCTGTTTTTGTATATTGTTCCAATAAACATAAGCTTGTTCATCAATTATATACTGATTAACAACTATTCCGTACCTTTTTGTTAATTTTTTGGTCTCCGTTGTAACTACATGCAGCGGTTGATGAGTAATAACAGGGATACTCAGATTACTTGTTTTTGCAGTAAAAACATGTCCTACATTCATAATTTTCCAACAGGTTTCGAACTTAGTGTAAGCTGTATCATGAAGAATAATAATTATTTGAACCCATTGATCTAATGTTTCAATATATTGAATTTCTTTATCTATATCATACTCAAACGCTTCAGTAATAGTCCACAAAAAATAATTTTCTCTGTTTGGTGCAATTTCTGTATTAACAAAAAACTGATAGGCAGGAACACCATATGGAATGCCTAATACTTCCTGTTCTGTATATTGAGCATATAACGAATCGATTCCAATATCTTCTTTCATGGCCTGAAAATCAGTATAATATTCCTTCCCTTCTGAAGTAACAATTGTTATTTTATATTCATTACCAACAACTCCTTGTATACCACCTTCTGATGTATAATATATTCCAGGTTCTTTTTCAGTTAACAGATCAGAGTTTCCATTATTATCATAAATGGTTATTGAGCAATCTGTGTAAGGAGTAAACTGAGGTTTATTAATTGATGATGACAATGAAAGCTTTATAGTATAAGGACCTGGACCATCAGTAATTAGTCCCTCGACTACTAAAAACGATCTATTATCCACCGAATTCAATGATATCTCATCCTTGCATCCAATAATAACAATGATAAATAGGAACATTAAATAGTGGACTCTCATTTCTTTCTTTTTATTGGTTAATTAATCAAAACCATTAATAACTTCACTTACTCATATACTATTTTTCAGTTACTAATCTTCCCAAAATTCAGGTTTTTCTGTCACCCCACCTTCAGATCTGCAATCGATACAATCAGGATGTACTTTACCCAATCCCTGGTCTGATAAAACCAGGTAAAACGGTCCTGATTGCCTGAACATATTTCTTAAATCAGTAACCACATAACAAGTAGAAACATAAAAAGGGATATTAGGTCTGCTAATAAACATTCTTTTCTGATCAACCGACGCAACCGTAAAATATCCTAAAACTTTCTCGCCAGGATTATTCAAATTTTTAACATTACCAACAATATTAAATGGTTGTTTAGCAACAAAGATGTTTTCTTCTGAAAGTTGTTCTTCAATTTTTCTCCAGAAATCGTAGGCCTGCTCATCAATAGTTAATTGATCGAGAACAAAACTATACCGCTGGATCAATCTTTTAGAGTCTGTTCCAACAAAATGAAGTGGTTGATTCACAATTTTAGGTAAGCTCAGGTTTGATGTTTTACCTGTGTAAATATTTTTTATCTTTTGAGTTTTCCAACAGGTTTTAAGAGTATCAAAACTAAAAATTGTATCGATATTATTTACATATATTTTGCCATACTCATAAACTGCATGCAACACATTATCTGCCTCGTATTTATATGTTTCAGTAATTTGCCATAAAAAGAAATTATCAGGAGATTGACCTATTCCACTATTTGTAAAAAACTGTATTCCTGGCAATCCTGATGGAAACTCCTGAGAACTAATATTAGTTGTATCAGCATAAATCGATTCAATACCAATAGGTTCTTTCATCGTACTAAAGTTACTTTCGTATTCTCTTCCATCAGGAGATAAAATAGTTATTCTATATGATGAACCTATTTGTCCTTGGATTCCTGATGCCGAAGTATAATACATACCCGGTTGACGTTCAGTTAAAACTTCTGAATTTTCTGAATCATCATAAATAGTTACTGTACAACCTGTTAAAGGAATATTTTGCGGATCAACCAGTGTAGATGTTAATGACAGGGATATAATATATGGACCAGGATTATTTGTAATAGTACCATCAACCACCAATAACTGTGGGTTTTTATTTGATTCGAGGGCAACCTCTTCCCTACATCCTGCTAAAACCAATACTATCAAGTACAACAACCATTTTAATTTCATTATTTTGACAATTTTTATATTATTCAATTATAAGTGATCTTTAGATTCTATAAGCTTATTTTTTCAATCAATCCAAAATTCGGGTTTGTTTGGCTCCCCTCCTTTAGATGTACAATTTATACAACCTTCCATAACAGCGGCCATTCTGTCATCTGATGTTATAACAACATAAACTGGTAATGGTAATCTTCTTAGTACATCAATATTATAATTAACGGAACAATCTGTATCATAATAATGCGTAACTCTGGGCCTATTAACAAATATTCTTTTTTGCGTAACTGAAGCCACAGTAAAGTTACCAAGTACAATTTCATTACTACTATTTAAATTTTTAACATTGCCAACCACATTATAAGGCTGTGTTGAAAACAAGATATTTTCTGCAGTAACTTGTTCGTTCATGCATTTCCAGAAGTTGTAAGATTTGCTATCAATAGAATACTGTTTTAACAAGAGGCTATATCTCTCCTGTAGCCTATTTGTCTCTGTACCAACAAAATGCAAGGGTTGATGAACAATTTGAGGTGTTGTAAGTGTTGCCGTTGTTCCTGTATAGAAATATTTCACCGATTCGGTTTTCCAACATCTATAAAGCTTTAGATAATCGGCAACAGTACTAGTACTATTGATTATATCAACCGGCTGATAATCGGCTGTATATTGATACGTTTCTTTCATCTTCCACAAAAAATAACTCTCTTTTTCTGCTGCTTGCATTGAAGTAGTATAAAACTGATAACCTGGCAGTATATAAGGATATTCCTTTAAATCAATAGATGAAAGTTCAGCATATACTGAATCAATTTCAACAGGTTCTTTCATCTCCTGAAACTCTGTAAAATATTCTTTTTCATCGGGAGTTTTAATCGAAATTTTATATGATTTACCTACAGTTCCAGTAATCCCATCCTCTGAACCTGAATAAATACCGGGTGCAATTTCAGTTAATATTTCGGAAATACCTGTATTCTCATATAATGTAACAGTACAACCTGTGTAGGGTATTTTCTTAGTCTCATTGATATCATTAGTTATCGAAAGATCAATCATGCAAGGCTCTGATTCATTGGTAATAAACCCATCAACAACTAACTTGGGTTCATTATTTTTGTTTTGCAACATAACCTCATCCTTGCAGCCAACAACAACTAATATAACAAAAAGACCAATAACCCTAGTTGTCATAATTACCAATTTTAATGTTGTAACTAATCGAAGGAATTACCGTTCCCAGAATCGAAATCTCGTATCCTTTAATCTGTCCATTTTCATTTCTAAACTGGATAGTATAAGGATTTCTTCTTCCTGTAAGATTATAAAACGAAATAGACCAGGAACCATGTGCCAGTTTGTGTTTCTTTAGGTTTCCTTCAATATTGATCGAAAGTTCGGTTCTAAAATAATCAGATATACGATATTCGTTACGCATCGAAAATTCAGTAATCTGAATATCGTTCTGATAATAAATAGAGGTTGGGTATGTAATAGGTCGACCGGTAGAATACACTACATTTGCCGAAATGCTTAACCTCTTATTTATTTTGTAGTTAAGAGCTACATTTAGAGCATGAGGTCGATCATAATTTGCAGGATATTCAAGACCGAGGTTATTCATTTCACCTGTTACGGTATTATTTACCTGAACCAACGCTCTCGAATAGGTGTAATTAATCCAGCCATTTAGCTGACCTGATTTCTTCTTAACTAATAATTCTATTCCATAAGCATTTAAATCACCCTGAATAATATTGGTTTCGGGAATCTGATTTGTAATAAAATCGGCTCCATCTTTATATTCAACTAAATTTCCAACTGTTTTGTAATAAACCTCAGCAGAAGTTTCAATCTGATCTTTGCCAAAGTTTTTATAAATACCGAAAGTATATTGCTCACCTTGCATTGGTTTGAGATGCGAATCACTTAGTTTCCATTTGTTTGTTGGTGTAACGCTTATCGAATTCGATAACATATAAATGTACTGATGCAGCCTGTTATAGCTTGCTTTTACCGAAAAACTCTCGCTAAGCTCATATTTAGCTGAAAGCTTGTAATCGAAATTATTATAATTACTAATAGCTTCGTTATTTGAATAGGAGATAGTATCAATGATATTATCAATTTCACGAGGTTGATTTGCAGCATATTCATAAACCGTTTTAGGTCCTAAATAATTATACATCGAAAACCTTACGCCTCCTTCAATAGTTAGTTTATTGGTAATATCCCACTGATCGCCTAAATACACACTACTATTCAGGGCTTTTTCAGGCTCAAACTCAAGTGTTTTAATAAGCGATTCGCTGTTAAGCGGCACAAAATCGCCATAGTTTAATTCATAATATAAAACATTTACGCCAAAAACAATTGAATGATTATATGTTGGAAAATACTTAAAACCTAATTTTGCTTCGTTGTGGTTTAACTCAAAAGAATGTTTATTTCCGAGATAATCAATTTCGTAGTTTTCTTCAGTGTAAGCGTACTGGCTTTTAATAATATCAATCTCAGAAATAAAGCTTTTCGAGAAAAAATGAGTCCAGTTTAATGTTCCACCCAGATTGTCGTATTTATTTCTTAACCCAAAGGCAATATCTGAGTTATCGTTACTGCCATACAAAAAGAGTTTTACATTATTTTTTTCGTTTATCGAATAGTTTAAATTGATAAGCCCATCATAAAACGATGCAGAGCTATTGCTTATTTCGGGATTATTTATTTGATTTAAAAGCCACTCGGAATATGTAGAACGAGCACTTATCAGATAACTTCCCTTATTT
>JAVEUY010000223.1:0-5416 GCA_034005315.1 Ignavibacteriaceae bacterium
TATTATATGTGTTAAATAAATTGTATGGCAGTAAATTGAACTTCACAGGTTCATTTGACAGACTTGCCGGCAGCAGTGAATTGAGAGAACGTATCAACAAAAAAACTGCACCCGATAAGATTTTTGGAAGTTGGCAAAAAGACCTGACAAAATTTGAAAAGAAAAGAATTAATTATTTACTTTATTAAGAGGAAAAAATGTTAAAATACTCAGTTCTTCTGATTTCATTTATATTTTTATTAATTAGCTGCGGAGAAAAAAATGACAAGCAAGCTAATAATTTAGCTGAGGAAAATAAATTTACTTTCGATTCAACAAATCTGAAAACAGAAGGTGTTGAGCAATCCGGTAAACCGTTTTTAATGGAATACAAATTTAAAAAAGGCGATAAACATCTTTACAGAGTAACCAGCATTTCAAAAAATATGCAGAAGCTTGTAATGGATACAACCATTACTTCCGGGGCTGAACAAAATATTGTTTACCTGATTGATTTTGAAATTAAAGATGTTGATAAAGATGGAATTACAGAAGCAGAATTAAAAATTAATTCTATCAAACTTAATGCAAAGGTTAATGAAGAAGTATTTGAATTTGAATCAGAGAAAGATACAGATACTTCCAAGTTAATTCAGTTTGCAGAATATCATTCACTTCACAATAATCCTTTTAGTATTACATTTAACAAGAAAGGCGATGTGCTGGAAGTTTTTAAAGCTGATAAAATATCTAACAAATTTCTTGAACTGAAAGGTGCGGCTGATACTATTTCTGCAAGTGACCGTAATACAATCAGACAGGAATTAATTGCCGGAATTCTTGCACCAATAGTTACCCAGATTATCCGGAAACTTTCTGATAAGGAAGTATATAAAGATTCAACCTGGGAGCTTAAACAGGCACCTGTTCCGATGATGGTATATCAAATTAATTATGTAAATAAATACAAAGTTGAAAATGTTGAAAAGCTTGATGATAACAGAATAGCAGTTATTGATGCCAGTATAACTTTTAATTACACCGGGCAGCCAAAAGTAAGTCAGGGAAATGTAACTTATAATTTTGAAAAACCTAAATCTACTGCTGAAGGGAAAATTTATTTTGATGTTGATAAGGGATTGCAGCTTAAATCCAGAACGAAGACAAGTATGCAGTTAAATTATTCAATGCAAGCCAATACACCACAGGGCATACAAAAAGGCAGCAGATCGGATATTGTAACTAACACAAATATTGTTGAGTTATTAAAATAACTTAATTTAAATTTTAAGCCGGTTAGCGCCGGCTTAATAATTTTATTTTCAACTTACTGAAAAATATCTTTTAATTTATTCCTTAACTGCTGTTACTACAACTTTAATTCCCTCAACACGAATAACTTTAATCTTTTTATCTTTTTCAATGTATTCTGAATCAGCAACAACATCAACTCTTTTATCATCAATTAATGCTGTTCCGCCAGGTCTTAAAGTCGTAAATGCAACTCCGGTTTTACCGATTAAATTTGTATCAGAAGGAAAGGAAACAAATCCTTTATCTGCAGTTTGAGTTTCAGCAAGTACAAGTCTGTTAAAAGCGGAAGTCTTTGGAAGAAATTTTGCCAATAAGAAAATCCCGATTAAAGCAGCAACCATAGAAGAAGAAAGTTGAATTATTGCCAAAGAAACAGATCTCATATCCAGAAAAGGATCGCTGCCTAACAGTGCTAAAAAGATTGAAACCAAAATCAGTGCTATCCCTGAAATGCCTGCGACTCCAAAACCCGGGATGATAAAAATTTCTGCAAGCAGCAAAACTAATCCTAATATAAAAAGTAATATCTCAAGCATAGAAGCCAGTTGCAAAATATATGAAGAACCGAAAAATAAAGTTAGTGCAATCAATCCGGCTGTTCCCGGCAATCCCCAGCCCGGAGTTTTAATCTCAGCCATCAAACCGAAGAATCCGATCATTATCAAAATTGAAGAGATAATCGGATTATTAAGAAATCTTACAACCTCTTCAGCCCAGTTAGATGTAACCTGTACTACTTCAGCATTTTTCAGATCAAAGGCTGCAAGAACATTATTATAGTCTGCAATCAATGTATCAGCGATTTTATATTTGTATGCTTCTTCAGATGTAAGAGTAATAAGATGAGTTGAGTCGGTCAAACCCGGGATTACAACTCTTTCATCAACCATTCCTTCGGCAATATCAGTTCTTCTTCCGTTTCTTTCAGCAGTTGAACGCATTTCGGACCGCATATAAGATTGATATTTTTCACCGACTTTTTCTCCGGTTTGATCAACAACGGTTGCGGCACCAATAGAACTGCCCGGAACCATAACAATTTTATTGCAGGAAAGTGCTATCAATGCTCCGGCAGATATTGCACGATTATTTATAAAACCAATCGTTAATACTTTGCTGGAAAGTATTGCATCTTTAATTTGTGTTGCTGCATCAACTCTGCCGCCGAAAGTATTGATTTTAAATATAATTGCAGATGCATTATTTTCTTCTGCCTCATTAACAACACGTGTTACATAAGGCGCTAAGCCAAGGTCAATTTCTCCATCAATATAAGCGAAATAATCTAATTTTTGCTGAGAGTAAATTGAAACTGTTATAAGAAGTGCTATCAAATACTTCATGTTAATCTCTCTTAAATTAAAATTAATAAAATAACACTACCATTGACTATCACCATCACGGTTTTCGTGAATTATTCTTCCTCCGCTTCCGCTGTGGATTTCACAATATCCCGGGGCTTTACTTATATCAATAAGATCGGTGTATGTTTTAGGACAAGCATCGGTTGCAAGTTTTGAATCACCAAGGTTCATTGTTTCTTTACAGAATGTTGCCATCTCAATTCCATCAGCAAGAGTAAAATATTTAAGCGGGAGTTTTAATTCTTTGTAAGCACCTTCCATAAACATAGCCCAAACAGGTAATGCTGCTCTACCTCCCTGTCCGTACCAATTTGTAAATTTAACCCGGTGATCATCAAATCCAACCCAAACTCCGGCAGCAAGATCAGGTGTAAAACCGATAAACCACGCATCAGAAAATTTTTGTGTAGTACCGGTTTTTCCTGCTGCAGGATATTGAAAATATCTTCTTACTCCTGCACCCGTTCCGTAATTAATAACATCTGTCATCATATCAACAATTATTGACGAAGTTTGTGGTGAAATAGCCTGAACTGATTCAGGTACAAATTCATCAATCACTACTCCGTTTCTGTCTTCAATCTTTATAATTGATATGGGGTCAACATGTACACCCTGATTAACAAAAGTACCCATTGCAGAAACCATTTCTAAAGGTGTTACTTCAACTGTACCAAGAGCAATTGAAGGATAAGCATCCATTTTGGATTTTATTCCCATCCTCTGTGCAAACTTAACAACCTGAAACGGCGGAGCCATATCCGAAATAGTTAATCTTCCTGCAATAACATTTATAGAATTCGCGAGACCCCATCTTAAAGTTTCGTAACTGCTGTATTCATTTCCTACATTTGAAGGAGACCATCCGTTATAATCAAATTTTTGATTAAGAACTGTTGCTGCCGGTGTATAACCATTTTCAATTGCAGTAGCATAAACAAATGGTTTGAACGATGAACCCGGCTGTCTTCTTATTCCTGTTACATGATTTAAGCCTCTTCCAAAATCCTGATTTTCACCGCCGACAAGCGCTTTAATCATTCCTGTATTCGGGTCCAAGACAACAAATCCTACTTCAACTTTTGCGGCAGCTTTTTTAACAGAATCAATAAAATCATTATCATTCTTCAGCTTGTTATAAATTTGTGCTTTGTCAGTCTGCGATTCGGCAGTTTTATATCTGACATCATTCTTAATTGATTTATCAAGGAGATCCGTAAGCAGACTTTTATTACGGCTCCAGTTCCAGTTTTTATCAAACAAAACCTGGTAATCAGCAATATGTTTTTTTGCAGAGCGGTTAGCAATCCGCTGCATTCTCATATCAAGTGAAGTGTAAATATTTAAACCATCGCGATAAAGATCATAGCCATACTTATCTGCTAATACAGTCATTTGCTGGCGGATATATTCAAGGAAGTGCGGCGCTTCAGATTTTACATGGCTTAATCTTTCTGATGCAAGCTGAATCGGCTGTTGTTTAAGCTTGTCATATTCTTCTTTACTAAGCATATCTGTCTGAACCATATTATACATTACAACATTTCTTCTTTGCAATGCACTTTCATAACGATTAACAGGATCATATATAACTGAAGACTTTAACAATGCAACAAACAATGCTGCTTCGGGCAGAGTTAAATCTTTTGCCCGTTTATTAAAATAAACTTTAGAAGCGGATTCAATTCCGTAAGCACTTCTGCCGAAGTAAGAAACATTAAGATAAAGTTCTGCAATTTCCTTTTTAGTAAATGTCTTTTCAATCTGAACCGCAGAAATCCACTCTCTGATTTTTCTTACGCCTTTATCAAGAAAGTTTTCTCTTCCCTCTTTAAGTGAATAAAGATTTTTTGCAAGCTGTTGAGTAATTGTACTTGCGCCTTCGCGTAAAGAAAGTGAAAAAACATTTTTAATCATTGCTTTAACAAATCTTGTAAGATCAACACCCCAATGATCATAAAAATTTCTGTCTTCAGTTGCAATTAACGCTTTCAAAACATAAGGCGGTAAACTATCAATCTGAGTTTCAATTCGGTTTTCAATAAAAAACTGACCAATCAATTCGCCATCGGAAGAAAACACTCTGCTTGCAAGAACAGGTTTTGGATTTTCCAGTTCATCAAGCGATGGAAGCCCGCTAATTGTGTAAACAACAAGTAAAAGAAAAATAAATGCAGCACTTCCCCATATTATCCATTTTTTCCTTTTGGCTTTATTTTTTTTCTTAAAAGATTTAGCCATAAAAAAACTCTTTATTTCCAGTCTGTTATTTCGAATTTATCTGTAAACTTTCCGTAACAAGGATTATCAATCCAGGAACCAAGGTTAACATAAACTCCCTGTTTATAATTATAAAAACATCTTTTATGCAGATGACCAAACAGAACATAATCATTACCTTTATCAATAAATAATTTTGCAGTTTCAAACAAGCCATCTTCCTCGCCGTAATCTTTTTTTGCAGTATAATTTCTGCTGGATGCACTTGTTCTGCTTGCAATAGCAACACCAATATCCGGGTGAATCAAACCATACAGCCATTGAATGAACCGATTACGCAATATCTTTTTAAGAATATTATAACCAAGATCATTTTTAACAAGTCCGTCACCGTGAGCAATAAAAAACTTTTTTCCGTTTAAAATAAAACTTTCTGCATCCGGATAAAGATGAACTCCAATTTCTTTTTCAAAAAAATCCTTATGAAAAAAATCGTGATTACCTATAAAGTAATGCACTTTAATTCCCTTTTCAGTTAA
>JAVEUY010000224.1:0-5380 GCA_034005315.1 Ignavibacteriaceae bacterium
TTTTCATATTAAATTCTTTTAAAGTATCTTTTGATGTGGAAAAGGGATTAATAAATAAATTTAAATTTATCTTTATCTTATTACCAACTCTACTGGTAATAATGATTCATTTCTCATATCTTCTAATCGAACAACCAATACAATTTGATAGTAATGAATATCTTTCAATTGCTGATAATATTATTTCAAAAGCTGAGTACTCCGTATCCAAAATAAATGAAAAAGATTTTCCTGAATTCAAAGGTGAGTCACCAACACGATTAAGACAACCAATTTATCCGCTTTTTTTGGCTTTAATTCTATTCCTTTTTAAAAATAGTATAAATGCCGTTCTGATAATTCAACTGCTGATAAGTCTTCTTATTTTGTTTCTTGTTATTGATATAGGGAAGAGAATCTTTCAATCTGAATACAATTACTACAATAATCTTATTTTAGCACTATATTTCCCTTTGTGGATGCTTTCTGCAAGTATTTTAACAGAAATTGTTTTTACTTTTTTTATTACTCTTTCAATATGGTTCTATCTTATTTCCTTTGAGAAAAATAAATTTAACTACGTGTTATTATCCGGAATATTATTAGGTATTGCATTTCTGACCAGACCAATAGCTTTGATAATTTTTATTGTTACATCCAGTTTGATTCTCTTTAAGAGAGAAAAAATTAAACTTAAAAGCTTTGGCATTTTTACCTTAGGATTTATTATAATAATAGCACCCTGGGTGTTAAGAAATTATTTCGTTCTTGATGAATTTACAGCATTATCAAGCGATGGCGGGTATAATCTTTATTCTTCTACACTTGGTGTAAATAAAAAACCCTGGCTTGATGATGAAGGATTTAAATCAGCAGTTCTTAATGGTTATTATATAGATAATAGAGCAAACAAAAATTTTATAAGCCTTTCTATAGAAAGTATTGCTTCGGCTCCTCTGTCATATGTAAAGAACGGTTTTCTCAGAATTTTATCTACCTGGTCATATTTTGCTGGCAGCAGGGTTTTTCAAAACAAAATGATAATTTTCTTTTCTTTTTCAATTGTCCAAATTTTCATCCTATTGTTTGCCTTATTTGGAATTCATAAATATAAAAAGACGAAAAATCTTTTTTTATTAATATTACCAATCATTTCATTTACTATTATTATAATTTTCTCATATAGCACTTCGAGATTTTTTATTCCAATAATGCCGTTTGTCCTGTTACTAACTGGTCAGGGTATATTATCGTTTATTGAAAAAATAAAAAAGCATAATTATTGAAATATTATTTTTTAATTAGATGTTTTTCCATATTTTTACGCCACTAATTTTTAAGGGCAGGTAGCTCAGTCGGTAGAGCAAAGGACTGAAAATCCTTGTGTCGGCGGTTCAATTCCGTCCCTGCCCACTATCCAGAATAGAGACATAAATATTGTCTCTTTTTTTTTATATAAAATTATTCAAATAATTAATCTACTAGTGCTTTATTGAATTACGTAGCCCATCTCTATATATTTAATCACATTTATTTATGGATTTATTATGACAGGAAATGTTATCCTCGAAACAAATTTTCCGGGACTCAAATTCCTTAAAAAAGGCAAAGTACGTGATCTTTATGATCTGGGAGATTATTATTTAATTGTTTCTACTGATCGTTTATCTGCTTTTGATGTTATAATGGCGCAGGGAATCCCTTATAAAGGAAAAGTTCTTAACAGGATTTCTGAGTTTTGGTTTAATCGTTCCAAACATATCATTAATAATCATCTTGTAACTACTGATATAAATAAATTTCCTGATGAATGTCATCAATATGCTGATGTGCTTGAAGGTAGAAGTATGCTTGTTAAAAAAACTGATGTTATACCTATTGAGAGCGTGGTAAGAGGCTATATTACAGGTTCCGGTTGGGCTGATTATAAAAAAAACGGTGAAGTTTGCGGAATCAAATTACCTGATGGAATGGTAGAATCAGAAAAATTTCCTGAACCGTTATTTACTCCTTCAACCAAGGCAGAAATTGGTTTGCACGATGAAAATATTTCCGAACTGAAAGCTAAAGAAATTGCAGGTATTGATACAATAAATTTCATTAAAGAAAAAACGATTGAGATTTATAAAAACGCTGTTGATTATGCACTAAGTAAAGGTATCATAATCGCTGATACAAAAATGGAATTTGGAAAAATTGGCAATGAGATTATTCTTATTGATGAATTGTTAACTCCCGATTCTTCAAGATTTTGGTCATTGGATAAATATCAAAAAGGAAAATCTCAAGAAAGCCTGGATAAACAATTTGTGCGGGACTATTTGATTTCAGTTAAATTTAATAAACAGCCTCCGCCTCCGCTGCTGCCCGAAGATATTATACTTAAAACAAGTGAAAAATATCTGGAAGCATTAAAGATGCTTACCGGTGAAAGTTTGTAAATGCAGCCTAAAAAAATAAAACTGGCAGATGGTGTAAATCTAAAAATTCTTTGGACTGATGGAATTGAAGAATCTATAAGTTTAAAGGATTTAAGGAAAAATTGTCCTTGTGCTACTTGTGCTGCCGAAAGAGATAAGCAAGGTAAAAAGTATATACCTTTGTTTACTGAAAGTCAGGTGAGTGTAAGATCTATAAATCAGGTTGGTAATTATGCAATCCAGATAAAATGGCAGGATGGACACGATACAGGAATTTATGAATACAAGTTTTTAAGAAATTATAATCCTGCCGGTAAATGATATGACTTTACCAAATCAACTTACAATATTAAGAATTATACTAACTCCGGTATTTTTATTTTTCTTTCTCTCAGAAGATCAGACTTATATCCAGATATCTTTGGGAATATTTTTAATTGCTGCACTTACGGATTGGTATGATGGATGGCTTGCAAGAAAATTTAATTATATAACTGAATGGGGAAAATTCTGGGATCCGCTTGCAGATAAAATTTTAACATCTGCTGCATTTATCGGGTTTGTATTGGTTGGTTTTCTGCAGCTCTGGATGGTAATTCTGATTATAATAAGAGATTTATTAATAACACTGTTAAGAGTATATGCTGAAAGCCGCGGTTATAATTTTGTAACAAGTTACTATGCAAAATGGAAAACAGTATTTCAAATGGTGTTCCTTTATTACCTTCTTCTTCTTTATGTTGGATTAAACACTCCGCAGATTGTGAATGAATATCAGGAGCTTTTTAAGATACTTTCAAATCAGAAATTTATTTATTTAACAATGCTTATAATAACTGTTATTACTGTTCATTCGGGCGTATCTTATATAGTTAAAAATAAACACTTAATTGCAAAGTTATTTAATGAAACCAATAAACTCGTTTGAAAAAATTGTTGGTTCAGGTTTATATACCGGTTATATCCCAATTGCTTCAGGAACATTTGGTAGCATAATTGGTGTTCTGATTTATCTTATCCCGGGCTTTGAACAAATTTATGTAATTATCCCATCTATAATTGTTTTATTTATTTATGGAATATATATCTCCGGTAAATTTGAAAAGGAGTATGGTAAAGATCCTTCTCAATGTACTGTAGATGAAGTTGTTGGTACCTGGGTCTCATTTATTTTACTTCCTAAAAAAATACTTGTAATTGTAATTGCGTTTTTATTATGGCGTTTATTGGATATTGTTAAACCTTTTCCTGCAAGGGATTCTGAAAAAATATCAGGAGGTTTAGGAATTATGCTGGATGATTTCATATCAGGTATTTATACTCTCATTATTATTCATTTAACTGTTTACTTTGGAGTGCTATAAAAATGAAAGCTTATTTAATTTCAATCGGGGATGAATTATTAATTGGTCAAACTGTCAATTCAAATGTTGCTTTTATAGGTACCCAGTTATCCGATAATAATATTTCAGTTATTAAATCAACTGTTATAAGTGATGATATTAAGATTATAATAAATGAAATAAATCTTGCTGTATCTCAGGCAGATCTCGTAATATGTACCGGAGGACTTGGTCCCACAATTGATGATGTAACCCGTTCCGCTGTTGTTCAGTATTTTAATACAGAACTGGTTTTTAATGAGCAGGTTCTTGAAGAT
Source organism: Ignavibacteriaceae bacterium (assembly GCA_034005315.1). Lineage (GTDB taxonomy): Bacteria > Bacteroidota > Ignavibacteria > Ignavibacteriales > Ignavibacteriaceae > IGN3. The sequence continues at coordinate 4,060 of JAVEUY010000224.1, forward strand.
ATCAAATCTATTTTTGAAAGAAGGGGCAGAGAATTAATGGAAGTTCATAAAGATCAGGCGATGGTTCCCAAAAACGCAGCTATTATAAGAAACGAAAATGGAACTGCTCCGGGTTATTGGATTGAGTTAAATAATAAGATTGTTATAGTAATGCCAGGCGTACCCTATGAAATGAAAGCAATGATTACAAATTTTATTATACCCAAATTAACAGACTGTATTGGAAAACCTAAAGAATATATTAAAAAAATTACACTTCAAACTACCGGATTACCGGAATCTGTGCTGGCTGAAAGACTTGTGGATTTGGATGAACTGCTTGGTGAGGCTAAGCTGGCGTTTTTGCCTAATCAATACGGAGTCAGATTAAGAGTAACAGTTAAATCTTCTGAAGAAGAAATTGCAGCTAATTTACTTTTCGAAGCTGAACAAAAAATCAGAAGTAAAATAGGTCGTTATATTTATGGCAGAGGTGATGAAAAACTTGAAGAAGTTGTTGGAAGATTGCTAAAAGAACGTGAACTAAGAATTGCTACGGCGGAATCTTGTACTGGCGGCGGACTGGGCGACAGAATAACTAATATTAGCGGAAGCAGCAGATATTATGAAAGAGGTGTAATTACATACAGCAACGCAGCTAAAGTTGAATTGTTGAAAGTTAATGAAGATATCATGGCTGAAAAAGGTGCTGTCTCTGCTGAAGTTGCAATGCAAATGGCTGAAGGTATTAAATCTATAAGCGGTTGTGATATCGGTATTTCTTTAACCGGAATTATGGGACCATCAGGTGGTGTAACTGATAAGCCAGTAGGAACTGTATATATTGGTTTTTGTGATGACAAATTTTGTACTGCAAAACGTTTTCAGTTTGGAGAAGATAGAATTTTAAATAAAAATCGTTCAACACAAGCTGCACTTGAAATGATTCGAAGAAGTTTACTGGGAATCCCATTTGATGAATAGACTTTTTATTTCGTTAAATATTCCGGATAGCATTATTGATAGTTTATTAGAACTGAAAAATTCGTGCTGGAATAAAGATGGACTAAAATGGGAACCAAGAGAAAAACTTCATGTAACTCTTAAATTTATCGGGGATGTTGAACAGGATAAAACTGATAAGCTGATTGATCAGTTGAGTTTTATAAATGATTATTCAACTGTAAACTGTTCACTGGAAAAGTTTGATTTCTTTTTCAGAGATGGAATTCCATCAATACTATGGGCTGGTTTAAAGATTGATGAATACATAATAAAACTAACAAAACAAATCAATGAAGTTCTTGAAGGTCTTTCCATTAATTCAGATAAAAAGAAATTT
>JAVEUY010000225.1:0-5390 GCA_034005315.1 Ignavibacteriaceae bacterium
CAGCATTCAAAATTGTCTTCAGTTTTATAAAACACAGGTAATACTGAAGTTGAACAAACTATTGAAAAGATGCGCGGTGATTATAACAGGATGGAAAAAATTTATGATAAGTATGTTGGTGAACTTGATGTTTATGATCTAAGTGAAGAAGATAGATTAATTCTGAAAATGGCAAGATTATTCGGCGAATGCGAAATTAATATGCCTGATAATTTCGTAGGAGAAGTAAAAACTTTTATTAATAAATGGAAATCTTCTCAAAGATTAAAAATGGCAATAAAGCGAGCACAGGAAAATAATTATATCAGACCAATCATTGAAGAATTTTTAAAACAGAGTCTGCCTCCCCAGTTTTTCTATCTCGCACTGCAGGAAAGTGATTTTAAATTTGATATCGTCGGACCAATTACACGATATGGATATGCAAAAGGAATGTGGCAGTTTATTCCAATGACTGCACGACAATATGGTCTTGAAACAGGACCTTTGGTTGAATTAAATCAGTTTGATCCTTTAGATGATCGTTTTAATGTACCAAAAGCTACTAGTGCGGCAGCTAAGTACATAAAGTTTATTTACCAGACTGAAGCACAGGCTTCTGGTTTACTTGTTATTGGTTCATATAATTGGGGTGAAAATAATTTCAGAAGACTTGTTAATGAATTACCAGAAGATCCTAAGCAGAGAAATTTCTGGAACCTGCTTGTTAAGTATCGTGAAAGAATTCCTGATGAAACATATAATTATGTTTTCTATATATTTTCTGCCGCAGTAATTGGTGAAAATCCAAGATTATTCGGATTTGATTTTGATAATCCTTTATTAAGTAGTTTACAGCAGTCTAATTAACTTTATAAGGTTAAATCTATTGAAAGAAAAACAGCAGCTTAGTATAAAATATTTCGGAGCTTCGGATATCGGTCTTGTAAGAACTGAAAATCAGGACAGCTTTGGTAAATTTCCTAAAGATGATTTGAGTATGTATCAGCCCAAAGGTATTTTGTTTATGGTTGCTGATGGAATGGGCGGTCATATCGGCGGTAAAGAAGCAAGTCAGACAGCAGTTGAAGTTGTCGGAAACGAATATTTTTCATTTGATTCTGAAGTAATTTCAAGTGCTCTGCTGTATGCATTTAAGAAAGCAAATTATAAGATCAATCAGACATCACAGGATGCAATTCAATTCCGTAAAAAAGGTACTACCTGTTCGGCTCTTGTTATAGAAAATGATAAAGCACATATTGCCCACGTTGGCGATAGTAAAATTTATAAGATATCCGATGATAATATAATTCAGCTTACAAATGATCATACTGAAGTCGGGGAAATGGTGCGCAAAAAAATTATTACAGAGCAGGAGGCAAAAAATCATCCTTCCAAATCTGTATTGATACGTGCTATGGGCATTGAAACTGATATTGAAGTTGATCTGATAGAAAATATTATATTAAGCAGTGGTGACTGTTTTGTTTTATGCTCTGATGGTCTTTCAAATGTTCTTCCTGAAGAGATTAAGAATATCGTATTGAATAATGCGGAAGAAGCAGCCTGTAAAAAATTAATTTCTCTGGCAAATGAGCGCGGAGGAAATGATAATGTTACAGTTCTGGTGATTAAAATTGTTGATGAAAACTCTGAAGAAAATCTGATTAAACCAGCTCCGGTAGTTAAAAAGAAAAAATCCTGGTTGCCGATTACTGTTTTATTACTGGTGATTATTTTAATTGCAGTTTTCGTTTTGATTTATCAGAAAGAAATAATTAATCTTTTCTCTAAAAAAAATGCTGCTGCTGTTGATAGTACTATAATGAAAGAAGAAGTCATTACTCCGGATAATACAAATGCACTTTTAACTGAAGCTGATATTCTCTTATCCGAGGGTAAACCTGATAGTGCAATGATTTTTTATGATTTAATACTTAATCAAAATCCGCTTCATATAGGCGCATTAAATGGTAAAGAGAAAGTGATACTTAAATATATTCAGAATGGTAATGAATTATTAGCAGCTAATAAAAATGATGAAGCTCTGCTAAATTTCAGAAAAGCTTTTTCTCTTGATCCAAATGATAAGGAATTGAATAATAAAATAATGGTAATAGAAAAATCAGAAAATAAAAATCAGGTTAAAGAGCGTAAAAATCCCGGAGTAAATAAAGAAGAACAGAAAAAATTATCTGATAATCAAACAACTACTAAAAATAACAATGAAAAAGAAGTGATCTTTGCAAACTTCAATTTAAATGATTGGGAAAAATCCGGTTTATCTTCCGGCGATTTTAAAGATAGCGGGAATGGATTGATATTTCAGACAACAAATAAATCCAAAAAAATTATCTATAAATATGCAATGGAAGATATTGATTTAAATGTTGATGTACGTTTTGATGATCATTCAAATGAAAATGCGGGAGTGATTATTGGATATAGTAAAGATGAGAATAACGGGAACGAAAATTATTATTTATTCCTGTTAAATAATTCACGAAGTTACTCTTTGATTAAAGTAAAAAATAATAATGAAGAAATTATTGCAGCCGGCAAACAGATCTCAGATACTGGTAAAAAAGTATTTCAGATAAAGGTTAAATGTCTTGGTCCCTGGATTATGTTATATAATGACAATAAACTTTTAGAGTCGTATCTTAGCAATGATTTTATAAAAGGTAAATTTGGTTTTTTTGCTGATTCAAATGCAGAAGTTGAATTCAGCAATCTTGTAATTAATTCAGCATTCGAAAAAAAATAAATATAGTATTATACTTTTGGTTTTATAAATGGTTTCATTAATTGGAAAAACTGTTGATAGTTACCGCATCCTTGAAGTGATAGGAAGAGGAGGTATGGGTGTTGTATTCAAGGCGCTCGATACTAATCTTGAAAAAATTGTTGCATTAAAAATGATTGATCCTTTTCTTGCGCGGGATGAAAATTTTGTAAGAAGATTTAAGACAGAAGCAAAAGCATTAGCAAAACTTGAGAATCCAAACATAGTTGGTGTGTATGCACTAAGAGAAACAGATGCCGGTTTTTTTATGGTAATGGAATATGTCGAATCAATACCATTATCACAATACCTTCAGGAAAACGGTCCGTTCAATGTTTCTGATGCAGTAACAATAACCAAGCAGCTTCTTAATGCAATCGGTCACGCTCACAAAGTCGGTGTGATACATCGTGATATTAAACCAAGTAATATTCTTTTAGCAGGTAAAACAAAAGTAAAAGTAACAGACTTCGGTCTGGCAAAAGTAGTTGAGCAAAAGGGACCTGCAAGTACTGTAACACAGGCAAGAGCAGGAACTCTGTATTATATGTCACCCGAACAGGTAAAAGGATTAAAGAATGTTGATTTACGCAGTGACTTATATTCTTTAGGAATGACTGTTTATGAAATGATAGCCGGACGTGTTCCGTTTGATAAAACTGATTCTGATTTTACAATTCAAAAGATTATTGTTGATGGAGAAATTCCGTCACCTGTAAAATTTAACTCTGATATTCCCAAGAAATTTACAAAAATAATTTCAAGGTCAATAAACAAGGATCCCGGCAAAAGGTATCAAACAGCAGATGAAATGCTTGAGGATATACTTAGTTTTGAAAAAGAATTTAAACCTGAAAAAAGTAAAGGCAGAGTACAGGATGCAACAGTTTTTGAGCGTGTAGCAACAGATGCACCTGAAAAACAAAGCAGCAAATTTGATTTTAAGAAACCTGTGATTTTATATTCTTCAATAGCAGTAATTGTATTATTAGCCGCTTTGCTGTTTATATTTTTATCCGGCGGAGATACAACAGATGAAACTTTCCTGTCAATTACTACTAATCCATCTGATGCAGGCATAGTAGTGAATCAGAAATCAATAGGAGTTTCGCCAATTAAAGATTTTAAATTAGAAGCAGCCGGACAAATTTCTTTAGCTATAACTAAAAATGGATTTTCACCTGTTGATACGATCATTTCAGTTGAACCTGGCAAGAAAGAAAATATTTCTTTTAATCTGATTCCGATTCAAAAAGAAAAAATAAATATTACAACTAATCCATCCGGAGCAAGATTATTTGTTGATGAAAAAATTATTAACAATTCGCCAATAGAAAATTATTCTATCAATCCCGGTAAACATAGAATAAGAATTGAAATGCTCGGTTTTATTATGATCGATACTGCAATTAATGTTGGTAAAGAAAGCACAAAACAATTTAATTTTGCTCTTACAAAGGATCCTGATTTCAAAGGTATTGGAACACTTAAGATAGACAGTAATCCGGTTGGTGCTGCAGTATTTCTAAACGGAGAAGCAGTAGGTACAACTCCCTATTTCAATAATGAACAACTTGTTGCTGACTATCAATTGGTATTAAAACAAAACGGGTTCCAGGATTATACTGAATCCTTCAAAATAGTAAAAAACAAAACTAAGACAATAAACAAAACTCTGACTAATATAAGTGAAGCGTCATCGGATCAATTTGGCAATTTACGAATTACTACAAAACCTTCGGAAGCTTCTGTTTATCTGGATGGAAAATTTGCCGGGTCAACTCCATTTAATAGCGCCCGAACAACTGCAGGAAAACATAATTTAGTAATAAAGAAAAAAGGTTTTGCTGACTATTCTGAAAAAATAGAAATAGAGGTTAATAAAACAACCTCATTAACAGCGGAATTAATTCCCTCTTCCGGTTCTTTGGGCAAAGTTGAAATTTTGGTTCGTCCTTACGGCAGTATTTATATTAATGATGAACTAAAAGCGCAGGATACCAATTCACCTTATAACGCAGAATTGCCAGCAGGCAAATACAAAATTAAATTAACTCATCCAACATTAGGTTCAACTCCTGTAATGACTATTAATGTTACCGGCGGCTCTCAAAAGTTTGTTTATGATTTAAGCAGGATAGCTAAACTTACCTTAATCTCAAATCCGCCGTATTGTGAAATATTTATAAATGGAACTACAACCGGAAAATACACTCCTGTTCAGCTTCAGCTAAAACCCGGCTCATATAAAATTGTTTTGAAAAAAGATGGATTTCATAATTCAAAAGAAGAAAGATATGACGTACCTTATAGTTTGTATGAAGCTTCAAGTGATCTTGAAGACAGGAAAGAATTTGAGCTGAATCAAACAAAATAATTCCTGTTTAAACTCTGTGTATTTTTTAATTGATTAAGTAAATGAAGTTATTAAAATAATATTAATAAGGAGGCTCTAATGAAAAAAATAATTAACAGCATAAAGTTGATTATAGTAATTATAATTATTGGTCCTGTTCTGACATTTAATACCGATTCGGTTAAATTAAATGTTCTTCAGGCACAAACAAAAGATCAATGCACCGAACAGCTTGATACAGCCGAAGAAGAATATCAGGCAGGTAAG
>JAVEUY010000226.1:0-5380 GCA_034005315.1 Ignavibacteriaceae bacterium
GGTAATGTGATAGCAACAAAAGATACTTTGACAATTAAAACTCCGCACGGATATTATTTCGGTAATCTTGAAAAAACAAAAAGCACTTCAGGTGTTTTCCTTGATGATAAAAAAGTTATTCTTACTGCTGACAGCGGGGAATATTTTTTTAAAGAAGACAGAGCATTTTTCGAATCAAGAGTAAAACTTTATGATACAACAACAACATTAACATCAAATCAACTGACATATTATCAGCAGCAGAACAGGGCAGTTGCGGTGGGAGATGTTCTTATCTTTGATGGTGAAAATCAGATTTATGCTGATACACTTGAGCATTTCAGAAATACTAAAATTACTTTTGCTTTCAGTAATGTCAGATTAATTAATCTTAAAAATAATTCTGAAATATTAGGCGAACATCTTGAGGATTACAGACAGAAAGGATACTCTTTGATTGATCGTGATCCGTTGTTTTTACAGGTTGATACAACAATTACTAAAAATGAAGATGGAACAGAAACTGCTCTGCTTGATACTTTGTTTATTAAATCCAGAATAATGGAAGCATACCGTGATTCATCAGAAAGATTCTTTGCGATAGATTCAGTAAAAATTCTTAAAGAAAACTTTGCCTCAGTAAATGATCTGACAATCTATTACCGCAACGAGGAAAGAATTGTTACAAGTAAAATAAATCCACAGGCAGCTCAGCCGGTTTTATGGAATGAAAATTCTCAGTTAACCGGAGATTCAATCACAATCTATCTTTCAGATAATAAGATAAAGCAGCTTGATGTAGATGGAACTTCTTTTATGTTGTCGCAAAATGAAAACTATATTGAACGATATGATCAGACATCTAGTTCGCAGATAAAACTTTTTTTTGATAAGAGCAAAATCAATCGTGCAGAGTTTTATGGTAACGTATTTTCAATTTATTATATGTATGACGGCGAAACTGCTAATGGATTAACCAAATCAAACTCTGCTTCCACAACTGTTATTTTTGATAATAATGAAGTAACCGAAGTAAAATTATATAAAGATCCTGCCAGTGAATATTATCCTGAAAAACAAATTACAGGAAATGAAAAAGAATATTTACTGCCCAGATTTGTTGTCTATAAAAACAAACCAACTAAAATTGAAATGTATAATCTTCTGAATAAACTTAAATAAAATTTATGAGCACAACATTAAGAAGTGAAGATCTGGTTAAGATTTACAAAAAGAGAACTGTTGTAAATAAAGCATCGGTTAAGGTATCCAAAGGCGAGATCGTCGGATTGCTTGGTCCTAACGGTGCAGGTAAAACAACAACTTTTTATATGATTACCGGAATGATAAAACCTGAATCAGGTAAAGTTTTTCTGGATGATACTGATATTACAAAAATACCAATGTATAAAAGAGCAAGAATGGGAATCGGATATCTTCCTCAGGAAGCATCCATCTTCAGAACTTTATCTGTTGAAAATAATTTGCTTGCTGTTCTTGAAATGACAAATCTTGATGCGAAAGCACGTAAAGAAAAATGTGAAAAACTTCTTGAAGAACTTTCAATTACTCATATCAGAAAAAGTTTAGGATTCCAGCTTAGCGGCGGTGAAAGAAGAAGAACTGAAATAGCACGCGCACTTGCAACAGATCCGAGTTTTATTTTGCTTGATGAACCTTTTGCCGGCGTAGATCCGATAGCAGTTGAAGATATTATGAACATTGTTTCAAATCTTAAAAACAGGGGAATAGGAGTTTTAGTTACAGATCATAATGTGCACGAAACACTAAGCATTGTGGATAAAGCTTACATTCTGATTAATGGAATTATTTTCAAACAGGGTGGCGCTGCTGAACTTGCAAATGATGAAGAAGTTAGAAAACTATATCTTGGTGAAAAGTTTAAGCTGGATAGATATAATTAAACTCATTTGATACATTTTTTAATAAATCTTTTTGACAAGCTCCTCAGCTCTTTGTAGTGAATCTAATTTACCAACATCAATCCATTTTATATCATTGGAGATGTAGGCATTTATGTCTTCGGTTCTTGCTGCAATTAAATAAGCTTTAATCACATTAAATACCTTCTCTTCAGGAAATTTTTTTATCAGTTCAGGATTTATTATATGTATTCCGTTAAAAGCTAATTGCTGATAAGCTGGTTCTTCTCTTACAATTATCTTTTCATTTTTTCTTGTATCTTCCCATCCGCATAAAATATTATCATCATTGAATAATAAATAACGGCTGCTTACTCTTTTACTTACAACAAGTGAAGCCAGAGAATCATCTGATAAATGATAATTATAAAATTCGTTTAGATCCAGGTTTGATATTATATCAACATTATGAATTAAGACCGGCATATTATCAAAAAAGTGTAATGCGTTCTTAATTCCGCCGCCGGTATCCAATAATAAATCAGTCTCATCGGAAATAAAAATATCTGCTGCAAAAGTATTTGATTCAATAAACTGCTTTACTTTGTCTGAATGATGATGAACATTAACTATAATCTTATTAAAGCCATGTTCAATCAGATTTCTAATTGCAATTTCAAGTAAAGTTCTTCCGTAAATTTCAATAAGTGCTTTTGGAGTATCATCAGTTAATGGTTTTAACCTTGTTCCAAGTCCTGCCGCTAAGATCATTGCCTGCATTATCTTATCACCTCTTCCTTAATTCCTTGCTCAATATGAGAAAGGAAAACATTTATATCAAATTTTTCTTTAATATGTTTATAAAGCATATCAGCACAGTAAACTGACCTGTGCTGACCACCCGTGCACCCAAAATTAACCATTAAATTTTTAAATCCAAGGTCCAAATATTTTTCTATAGTTGTATCCACCAAATGATACACATTTGACATAAATTCATTCACATTTGAATTATCAACTAAAAACTTTATCACATCCGGGTCTCTTCCGTTAAGTAATTTATACTCAAGATGTCTCCCCGGATTATTTAATCCGCGGCAGTCAAAAACAAAACCGCCGCCGTTATCTGCTAAATCTATTGGGATCTCGCGCTTATAAGAAAAACTTGTTATAGTAGCCGAAAGTTTATCATTGGGTAAAAATCTTTCTTCATAAATATTGAACTCAACTGATGAAATAATATTCCTGAATACTTCGTGTAAATGAGGTATTCCAAAATCAAGTTTTCCGTTTTCGAGCAGATGCTTAAGATTTTTTCTGGCAGGTAAAATACTTTTAATAAGATGAACTTTTTTCTCAAATAATCCTCTGAATCCATAAGCACCCATTGCCTGCATAATTCTTAAAAGCACAAAAGCATAAAATGATTTCATAAATTCATTTCTGTCAAGACCATAATCGGATTCCAGTTTACCGAGATAATGATTTAATAACTCTTCTCTTAAATGGTTAGGAATTTCTGCTTTTGCATCATATAGCAGGGAAGCAACATCATATTGTAATGCTCCCTTTCTTCCGCCCTGATAATCTATAAAATATAATTGATCGTCTTTAATCATTAAGTTACGCGATTGGAAATCACGGTATAGAAAATAATCTGTATTTACTGACGAAACAAAATCAGCAAATTTTTTAAAGTCATTTTCAAGAAGCTGTTCATCGAATGGAATCCTGCCAAGTTTAAGAAAATTATATTTAAAGTAATTCAGGTCCCATACAATTGATTGAAGATCAAATTTTGATCGTGGATAACAATATTTATAATCAATTGTCTTGTTTGCAGTTATCTGAAACTTTAATAAATGTTCCAGAGCTCTTTTATAAAGTTCAATAAGCTGCGGAGAATTTTTATAGTCATGTTTATTAGCATAAATAACGGAATAAAGTGTTTTATCTCCAAGATCATTCAATAAATAAACATCGTTATCAAGGTCTTCATATAGTATTTTCGGAACATTAAGATTCAATTTATTAAAAGTCTTTGTAAATGATAAGAATGCTTCATTCTCTTTTCTATCCTCGTTTATCACTGCAATAACTGATTCACCATTATATGATACTCTGTAATATTCTCTGTAAGAAGCCGTTTGAGGAAGCCTATGGATAAAGTCAGCTTTAATACCGTACCAGGTTTTAAAGGTTTCTCTGATCAAGTCCAGTTTCAGATGATTAGCGATCATATTTAAAATCTTTCTTTAATAATCCATAAGAATAATGAGTAACAAATATATCGTTTTTGAACACACTTTCAGGATGTGTACCTTCAAGTAAAAAGCCGCACTTAAGAAGCACTGTTTTTGAAGCTTCATTTCCTTCAAATACTTTTGCTGTTATTTTGTTAAGATTAAATTTTGTAAACAGGTAATTACAAAAAGTTTTTAATGCACCGGTTGTAATTCCTTTGTTCCAATAATTTTTACCAAGCCAAAATCCAACTTCAGCAGTAAATCTGTGAACATTATTATAAGGTGTTGCGCTGATTCCGCCAATAACTTCATCTTCAAAGACGATAGCAAAAAATAAATTTGTGTCTTTCTCTAAAAGAGATTTTATCCAGACTTCTGCATTTTCAATTGTATAAGGATAAGGAAATCCATCTGAAAGATATCTGGATATTTCAGGATGATTCGCATTCTTACTTAATGATTCTGCATCTTCTTTTTTATATGGTCTGATTTTATAATTGTTAAAATTCAATTCGATCATTACCAGTTACCTCCTGGTCCGCCATAAGCACCCTGATCATTTCTGCTTCCGTTGTAATCATTAAATATAGGATCCGGATTACCGGCATCTTTACAAGGAGATAAATAATAAAGTGTTAAATAATTTTCATCAAAGAATATAGGATCCATATTTCCGAAAGCGAAAAAATTATATTGTTCAATCAATGTTGAGCTGTCCTGTGAAATGTAAGTTAAGTGGTTTATATTGTTCCTTGAATAGTTTTTGAAAAAAATATTGTTCTGTATGTTAGTTTCAACCGGATAATTAATCAAAATTCCGCCGCTTCTGTTATAGCCGTAATTATTATAAAAAGTATTGTTGATTATCTTTATAGCAGAGTGCTCGGCATAAATAGCACCCACATAGTAATCCGCCTTGTTATCTCTGAAAATATTATTAATAATCTGCACAGTTGAATTAAGTATTCCCAAACCTCCGACAATAAATGCAGAATTTTGAGAAATGAATGAATGAAAAATATCTGCTTCTGAATTAACAATCAAAATACTTGCTTCTGTACCAGTTGAATCTGTACTAATATCTTGAATATTTAAGAAATCTATTATTGCTTTTTTATCCGCATCAATGATTTCAATTCCATGCCTTTTCTTATTTTTATCATAAGCTGAAAAAAATACACCATGAATTCTGTTGCCATTTATATTAAGCTCGCCTTTCACATTCAATCTTGTTCCTTCAGAGAAAAAGATTTCGACACCGGGATTGATTTT
>JAVEUY010000227.1:0-5367 GCA_034005315.1 Ignavibacteriaceae bacterium
TACGGATCAGTACTTGGATTAGTATATATTATCAGATTATTATTTGAAATAAGAACCATCCTTATTCCAACTTCTCTTTCATAAACACCGTTGACCCGATTTACAGTGGTTGTAACAGCTGATAAACCCTGGGCAACAGTACCACCGAAAAATTGTGTGTATTCACCGGTTGCTGCGTTAGCTAATCTGTAAGTTCGTAATTGCGGTCCTATTGCTTCGTAAGAAAACTTTTCATTGATAATCTCCGGTTGAAGATATTCGTCGTGATAGTATAATTCACAACTAAAATTATCATTAAGCTTTCTATAATCTTTAGTAAAATATGAAATATAGTTTTCAACATTATGCAGACTGTATGGATCAATAAATACACTTCCGTTTGGTGATAGTATCTGAGCATGAAAACCAAGAGCAGTAAAATCGAATTTAAGTGTTGCATAAGGATCATCAATTCCCTGCCCTGTATATGTTCTGATTTCAGGAAACTGTTCCTGTAACTCAGCTTCCATAGTTGGTGATTCCCAGAAATTAAAATCCTGAAAAGTACCATCAGGCATTGGAAGTGAAATGATATATTTACCTTCTATTGCACTTCTAGTGAATTCTACCGGAGCAGATGCCAGATAGGATTTAATTTCTGAAACATTCAGACTAACAGTTCTGTAAACATCCGGGATGATATACCTTTCTGAGCTTATCAATATCTGATTTTCATTTATATCAGACCAGTAATTATTTTGTGGAAGGACTAGACCGCAGAGCAGCAGCAGAATAATAATAGTAAAACTCTTTTTCATAATAGACCTTGGACAGATTTGTAAGAAAATACTTAGAGCTAACAAACCAGCTTATACAATTTTAAAATTGATAAACCCTACTATCATACAAAGCTTATATACTAACCAATAACTTGATAAGATAAACAAGTATAATATTAAGATCTTGTTGTAATAAGAATTTTAACTTGTATTAAAATACAATAATAAAATTATACCACAACATTTCATCTGATGTGTGTTAAAAAAAAATTAAAACAAAATATGCTCAATCTAAAAAGGAAGAGAAATGAATACCCTTCTTAAAGAATATTCATTTCTCTGTATAACAATAAAACTATTTTAAGAGTGTCATCTTTTTTACAGATTTAAATTCTGCTGTCTGTAATTCATAAAAATAAAGACCAGAGGACTGATTTGAAGCATTCCAATTAAAACTATAATTACCTGCTTCTAAATTTTTATTAACCAACTCGGTAACCTTCTGACCAATTTGGTTATATATTGTCAACTTAGCATTTGTAGCTATCGGCAAAGAAAAAGATATTGTGGTCGAAGGGTTAAATGGATTAGGATAGTTCTGAGATAATAAAAATTCACTTGGAGTAAAACCCATTTCAACAGAAACCTCCTGTGAATAATAGAAACTTCCATCAAAGTCTAATTGTTTCAAACGATAAGTATATGTTCCCTGAGATACATTCTGATCAATGAATGAATAACTCTGCGGCTCTGTTATAGTTCCATAACCGGGAACATAACCAATCATTGTCCACTCGCCGTTCGTTTTTCTTTCGATTTCAAAACCATTATTATTTAACTCAGTAGCAGTTGACCATTGTAGGAGAACACTATTATTTATCACATTAGCTGTAAATGAAGTAAGCTCAACTGGTATTATACCATCATAAACTACCACAATATTTAGTCTGTCATAATCTACTGGGGTCAAAACCGTAATTGAATCATGTCCTACAAATGGTTTTGAATCCGAACCACCAAAAGCGGTGTTGGAAATAGTACTTCCTGATGCTATTGTAGCAGGTAAATCCCAGATAACAGTTACTGATTGTTCCTCCCAATTTGGATCTGAAGTCTGAAATCTTATTCTATGAGTATATGTTCCACTATAAGGAAATGTGGGTGCATTTCTTATATCTTTAAACGTACCATTTTCAAGTTGTGCCTGCCCTGTTACATTTACGAAACGTGCATCCCAAGCACCTACAGGTGGATAAGGTGGTAATTCTGATTCACCAAGATCCCAATCTATTCCTGAAGTGGCTGTTGAATCAAGACCAAAGATTATTATTTGTGTACTACCATTACTATCCTTAACTGTCATTGGTATTTCTACTTTAGCCAGTTGTGCAAAAGTAATGGAAACAAAAACGAATGAAATACAAAGAGTTGAAAAGAGTTTACGCATAAGTGCCTCTGCCTTTTTGTTAATTATAAATAGGGTACGCTAATTTATTAAAATTGAAAAGAATTCCAAACTCTTCACTTAAAAATTTATTCATCATACTTAAAGACTTCTCTCAAATAAATTTTTGAGTAAAGAATTATAACGATAATAGTTTAATTTTCTGAGTTTTCACTCCTGGTTTTATTAAATAATACAGAAAAAACTTTGGTTAAATTAATTAATTTGAATAAACAAAGCCCCGCAGCAAGCAGGGCTTTTTATTAAACTGAGTCTTGAATATTACTTCAGGAACATCATTTTCTTTGTCTGAACGAAATCACCGGCAGTCATTCTATACATATAAGAACCGCTGCTTACGTAATTTCCATTTTTATCTCTGCCATCCCAGTTAAGTGTATAGGTACCTTTCTGAATATTATCAGAAAGTAAAGTAGCAACCTCTTGACCTAACATGTCAAATATTTTGATAGTTACCAAACCATCCTGAGGAACCTGGAATTTTACACTGGTATTCGGGTTGAATGGATTTGGATAATTCTGGTATAAGATATAATCAAGTGGTACTGGTGTACCATAAACTACGTTAACCTGAATATTAATTACTTTCTTTTTGTTTAGATCAACCAAAACTATTTTATCAAGATTTATATCTTCTGGATTAGAAATAACAAAAGGCATATTAGCCATAAAGTTAACTCCTGCATCAATATATTTTTCAGCAAAACGGTCATACATTAATGTTCTTAATAAATCACCTGTTTTAAGATAGAAACCTTGTCCAAGGTCTGTTTTGATAATCATATTATCAGGATTATTAGCAACATTACCGAACTCTAATTGAGCTCCTCTGATGGCAACTCTTGAATCAAGAAATGCTTCAATGCCCTGATTGTTTATATAGAGATTAACTGTTGCATCAGCATCTCCGTTAAATTTCGGCAATCCGGATCCGCAATTACCTACTGGTTCGCCGCTTGGGAAGAATCCTGTAAGTATTATATTCTGAAGTACTGACAGATCCTGTACGTTAACAACACCATCAGGATCGGGATCGCTGTTGCCGGGTCCCCATGGTGCTAAATCTGCTCTTAGAAATTCGGCTCCTACTAATGAGTCTCTTCCTACGATATGATCTACAATCTTGATAAGGTCAAGAATATCTACGCATCCATCACCATTGATGTCGCCAAAGTTACCGCCTGCTCTGTAAACATAAACATCAAATATACTGCGGGAAGGAGCTATAGCAAGAGGATAACCCTCAAGGGTACTTCCTTCTGCATTAAATATACTGAATGTTGAATGTTGAGGTGGCGAAGCCGGAGGAAGTTTTGCAACTTTATAGTTTACTTTGAACAAGTTTTGATAATCTCCTGTAGCAAGATCTCCTGTACTACTTAAATTATAGAGCAAAACAAAAATAGTATCTTTGGAGGCACCGTTAGCCAGGATTGGACCTCTCTTCAGGTTAGTTTCCAATACCCAGTTAGAACCAGAAATAGCTGCATGATTTTTCTGAATACTCTGGAAAGTTAAAAGAGCATCGTCACCTGCAGATAAGTTTGTCAACAATCTGAATTGCAGCGCATGTAATGTGCCACCTTGTAAATCCAACAGATGCATATAATTTGTGTAAAATGCATTATCGGGTACATGAACTGATACTGAATCAAAAATTAATCCGTATTCTGCTGGTGGAACATATCCATTACCAGATAAAGCAACGCTGTTTGGTGAACCGGCTGCATTGTGAGTAAATACTAATGAACCAGAATAAGGACCGACTGCAGGAGGAGTAAATGTAACACTAAATACCTGGCTGCCACCTGCCGGAATTGTTGCTGAAGTAGGGTTTACACTAAATTCCCCAGCAGCAATGTTTGCACTGGAAACCACCAATGGATCAACTGTTCCCAAGTTGCTAACTGTGACAGACAATGTTTTACTAACACCAACGTTTGTATTTCCAAAATTCAATGATCCAGGACTAACCTGAAAAACCGGTACAGTACTTATTCCAACTCCTGTTAATGAATAAGTTGATGGTGAACCTGCAGCATTATGTGTAAATTCTAAATTACCATTTTGCGTACCACCGGTTGTTGGTGAGAATGTTACATCAAAAGCCAGATTTGCACCGGCTGCTATTGTAACAGGAAATGTGTTTGGGGCAAATGTAAACTGTCCATTTGATGAAGTAATATTTGATATTACAAGATCAGCATCTCCTGAATTGCTTACAGTTGCCTGTAATGTTGAACTTGATCCAACATTCACGTTTCCAAAATTAAGGTTTGGAGGATTAATATTAAATTCCGGACTAGGAACCGCAGGACCAATATTTTGATACACTACTTTTATTGTTGCCCTACTATAATCATCTGGTATAATGGGTGGAGCTACAACTGAACCTTGACCAACAAATGGAACCGTAAAAGGATCGTCCGAATTAATTGTAATTGTACTACCACTTACTATTTCAGGTGGTAAATCCCAGCTTATTGTTACTGATTGTGCTTCATAATTAGGATCTGCAGGTTGAAAATTTATCCTATGTGAATATTCCCCACTGAATGGGAAAGATGGTACATTTCTTATATCTTTCCAGGTACCATTAAGAAGGCTAGCCTGACCAGTCAAGCTTATGAAACGTACATCGAAAGCACCCACAGGAGGTAAAGGAGGTAGTTCCGATTCACCAAGGTCCCAATCTATTCCAGGTGTTGCAGTTGGATCCAGACCAAAAGTTAATACTTTGAAATTGCCATTACCATCTGTAACGGTAATAGGTATTTCAACTGTTGCCTGCCCAAAAGTTATTGTAATGTACAGCAGTACAAAAGAAAGAACAGAAAATAGTTTACGCATAACAGTTTCCTTCTGTTTTGTTATTGATTTAGTTAGTTAATTAATTGAGTAATACATTTAAATACTTTATTTTGATATCCCGTCCCGCTTTTAAACGGGACAGGATATAGTGATTTATTTTTTACTTTAATAGCAACATCTTCTTCACTGATACAAATTTATCTGTTCTCAGTTCATAGATATACATTCCGGTTGCAATGTTACCTGCATTCCAGCTATAACTGTATTTTCCGGCTACTAAAGTGGTGTTTACCAACTCTGCTATCTTCTCACCCAGAATACTGTATATAGTCA